>ONNU01000230.1 GCA_900319255.1 uncultured Eubacteriales bacterium | reverse complement strand
TGATGATGATACTTTCGCTAAGATCATCGCCTGTATCAGGATCGCTGTTCCATATACCGGAATGATAATCTCTACCCGCGAAAGCGAAGAATGCCGCGCTAAGGTCATGGGGCTGGGTATCTCACAGATCTCCGGCGGTTCAAGAACCTCTGTCGGCGGTTATGCAGGCTACAGCGCTGATGAAAGACCCCACGATACCGAGCAGTTCGACGTTTCAGACCAGAGAAGCCTTGACGAGGTTGTCCGCTGGCTGATGGAAAAGGGTTATATTCCCTCGTTCTGCACAGCCTGCTACCGTGAAGGCAGAACAGGCGACCGCTTTATGGCATTATGCAAGGTCGGTCAGATCCAGAACTGCTGCCACCCGAATGCGCTTATGACACTACAGGAATTCCTGACAGACTATGCAAGCCCCGAAACAAAGAAAATAGGCGAAGAGCTTATTGCCCGTGAAATACAGAATGTCCCCGATCCCAAGCGCCGCCAGAGAGCGATCGACTATCTCAGCGAGATCAAGGAAGAGGGCAAAAGGGACTTCCGATTCTGATTATTCCCGAGTACGAAGGGTGATATTGCGGCAGGATAATAAATTGGCTTCCTGCTGAAATATCAGACCTGCAACAAATAGCGCCGCAAAAGGAGTTTTTCATATGAGCCTTAATAGTACGCCATCCGCCGACAGACTGCATATTGCGTTTTTCGGCAAAAGAAATGCCGGTAAATCAAGTCTTGTGAATGCAGTTACTGCGCAAAGTCTTGCTATAGTTTCTGATACTGCCGGCACCACCACCGACCCTGTTTCTAAGGCAATGGAGCTTCTTCCGTTGGGACCTGTGGTCATTATTGATACCCCCGGAATTGATGACGAAGGGGAGCTTGGAGCGCTGAGAGTAAAAAGAAGCTATCAGGTGCTGAACAAAACAGATGTTGCGGTTCTCGTGATAGATTCCCCAAGCGGAAAATCTCACGAGGATGATGCACTGATAGAGCGTTTCAAAGCCAAGGAGATACCATATATCATTGCATATAATAAAAGCGATATTTCAGCAGAAAAAGCGGCAGCTGAAAATGAGATCACCGTCAGCGCAAAAACAGGCGAAAATGTGAATGAGCTGAAGGAGCTTATCGCACAGCTTTCCAAAGGACATGAAAGCAATAAGACTATCATTTCACATATGCTTGAAAAAGAGGATATTGTCGTGCTTGTTGTTCCCATCGACAGCTCCGCTCCGAAAGGACGGCTCATTCTCCCCCAGCAGCAGACTATACGGGATCTTCTGGATCATCACTGCATGGCTGTTGTTACCCAGCCGGAGGAGCTGAAAAAGACCATATCGGCGCTTGTGCAAAAGCCCGCTCTTGTCATTACCGACAGCCAGGCATTTGCAAAAGTCAGCAAGGACACTCCCGATAATATCACACTGACTTCATTTTCAATCCTTTTTGCAAATTACAAAGGCAATCTCAGACTTGCAGTCGAGGGTGTAAAAGCCATTGACTGTCTGAAAAACGGCGACAAGGTGCTTATCTCCGAGGGCTGCACCCATCACAGACAATGCGGTGATATCGGAACGGTGAAGCTTCCGGCTTTGTTGAAAAAATACACCGGGCTTACGGATATCAATTTTGAATGGTCGAGCGGAACAGGCTTCCCTGAGGATCTTTCGGAATATAAAATGATAATCCATTGCGGCGGATGTATGCTCAGCGAGCGGGAAATGCAGTACCGCTTAAAATGCGCAAAGGATGAAGGAACAGCTATCACCAATTACGGTACAGCTATTGCATATATGAACGGGATACTCAAAAGAAGCCTTTCGGTTTTCCCGGAAATAGCTGATCTGCTAAAATAAAAAAATCTCAAAAACAAAGAACCTCCGGCTCAGACATCAGTCCTTTCCGGAGGTTCCTTTTTAATGCTTTTGAAGTCTTTTGAATACGCCCTTCTGATTATTGTAAAGGAACATAAGCACAGCCATTGATATTATTATCAGATATCCGATAATGCTGTAAATATCGGGAAGCTCTCCCAGGAATACAAATCCCAGCATGGTTGCAAAGATAATCTGTGAGTAATCGTATACGGAGATCTCTCTTGCCGGCGCATTGAAATATGCGGCTGTGATCGAAAACTGACCGCCGGTCGCTGCAAGTCCCGCCCCCAGCAGCATCAGCAGCTGCCACCATTCCATGGGGTGAAAATCAAAGATAAGAGCAGGCAGCGTTGCAAGACAGGAAAATGCTGAAAAGAAAAATACTATGCGTGAGCCTTTCTCTCCCCTTTGCCCCAGTATCCTGACAATGGTATATGCAAAGCCTGCGCCCAGACCGCTGAGAAGCCCGGAGGCATATGGAATCAGCTGAACGTTCTGGAAGGAGGGCTTGATAATAAACAAGCAGCCGATAAATGCAGCGAAAACTGCAAGTCCCTGAAATAACGTCAGCTTTTCTTTCAGAAGAATTATCGAAAAAATGATGACGAAAAAGGGCGACATTTTATTGAGGATCGAAGCATCTGCAAGGGGAATATGATCTATTGCGTAGAAATTTCCGAGTATACCTATGGTTCCTGCTAATGAACGGATAATATGGTATTTCAGATTTTCCTTTTCCCATTTGAAGCTTTGTTTGTTCTTTATCAGAACTCCGGCAGCAAAGAAAAAGGAAACGAAATTCCTGAAAAAGCATTTCTGCATGGACGGAAGATCACCCGAAAGCCTTACAAACAGATTCATGCAGGCAAAACAGAAAGCTGAGAAGATTATAAACATTATTCCTTTGTATCTGGGAGGAATATCAAGTATTTTCATAATTGTATCACCAAAAACTATGGGGTATTACGCTCAGGACGATTTTGCATCATCCTCCGGGTCAGCAGAAGTGCTGTGGCATTTACCGCGCATTGCGCAGCCTGCGCAGTTATTTCCGCAAAGACTTTTGCCCTTTTTCCTCTGTCGTACAAGATAGACGATATCAAGAGCTATTATCAGAAATACTACTGCTGAAATTATTATTGTGGACAGATTTGCGCTGATCCATTCAAGCATATTATCATCTCCTGAGATCGGTATATTATTCTATTTGAGTATCAGAGCTTTGCGGCTTTTTTAGCAGGTCTGAACAGCATAAATGCCATGAAGCAAAGCACCAGAGCCGCAAAAACAAAGCCCACTATATTCATACTGCCGGAAATAGCACTGCCGAACTGGAATATCATTAGCGCCACTGCATATGCAAAAGCGCACTGATATCCAATTGCAAAAAATGTCCATTTCGGGCTGTTCATTTCTCTTTTTATAGCTGCGATCGCTGCGATACAGGGGGCGCAGAGAAGATTGAAAGCAAGGAAGGAATATCCTGCGATCTGTGAAATGCCTTCAAAATCAAGTACTCCGAATACGCTTACAATTTCTTCCTTTGCAAGAATACCCATGAATGTTGCGACTGCTGCTGTGGGATCTCCGAAGCCCAGAGGCGCAAAGATAAAGCAGACTGTATTGCCGAATGCTTTTATCAGACTGATGCCGCCTTCGTCAAATTCAGAGAAATAGCCAAATGAATAATTATTCCAGCCAATTGAATTAAGAAGCCAGATTATTACTGAGGAAAGAAGAATGACCGTTCCGGCTTTCTTGACAAAGGACCAGCCTCTGTCCCATACGCTGCGCATTACATTGCTGAACGTGGGAAGATGATATGCCGGAAGCTCCATGACAAAGGGAGCCGGGTCTGCTGAAAAGATCTTTGTCTTTTTAAGCATTACGCCTGAAATGATTATTGAAACAACTCCCAGCAGATATGCGCTTGGAGCAACCCACCATGCGCCTCCGAACAAAGCTGATGTCAGCAACGCTATCACCGGAAGCTTTGCTCCGCAGGGAATGAATGTGGTCGTGATTATCGTCATTCGTCTGTCGCTCAGGCTTTCGATGGTTCTTGATGCCATTATTCCGGGTACGCCGCAGCCTGAGCCTACAAGCATCGGGATAAAGGATTTTCCGGAAAGACCGAACCGCCTGAATATCCTGTCAAGCACAAAGGCTATCCTCGACATATATCCGCAAGCTTCCAGTATCGCAAGGAAAAAGAACAGCAGAAGCATCTGCGGCAAAAATCCAAGTACGGCGCCTACGCCTTTGATTATTCCATTGAAAACCAGTCCGTGAAGCCAGTCGGGCGCACCGGTGAACAGCGGCTCAAGGAGTGTCGGGATGCCCGGTATCCATATGCCGTAATCACTGTTCTGCGGCTTGTTTTCGGCGTCGTCCCCCATTGCTTCATCATATATCGAGGCGAAAGTATAGGAAACATTCTTTTCCTTGTAATATTTCGCTACTGAATCGGCATATGAAGCATAGGCTTTATCAAAACCGCCGTAGGTGCCCTCTTTTATTGCATCGGATATTTCAGCTGCGCCTGTAACATCAGCTTTCGCCGCAGCATCTATCTCGGAAGTAAATTCCTTGGTCCAGATATTCTTTGCGGCATATTCATCCATCGCCGCATCATAATCTCCCTGTCCTATTCCGAGCAGATACCAGCCATCGCCGAAAACTCCGTCATTTGCCCAGTCCGTAAGCACAGTTCCCAGAGAATCTCCCCAGGGCATAGGTACAGGCATTACTACAAAGCCGTATATAAGAAACATTATCAGAACAAAGATCGGAAGCGCAAGTATCCTGTTTGTAACGACCCGGTCTATCTTGTCAGAGATGGTCATTTCGCTTTCGGATCTTCTTTTATAGCATTTGCCGATTATCCTTGTAATATAATTATATCTGTCATTGGTGATAATGCTTTCAGCGTCATCGTCAAGCTCTTTCTCTGCCGATGCGATATCCTTTTCGATATGCTTCATCGTCTCTTCGGGAATCTCAAGCTTTTTGATGACCCTTTCGTCACGCTCAAAAAGCTTTATCGCATACCATCTCTGACGTTCATCGGGCATATCGTGAAGAACTGCTTCTTCAATATGGGCTATTGCGTGTTCAGCAGGACCGGAGAATGAATGCTGAGGTATGGCTGCGGGTGTACCTGCCGCCTGTATCGCAGCTTCGGCTGCCTCCATTATGCCCTCGCTTTTAAGCGCTGAGATCTCTACGATCTTGCAGTCAAGAGTTTTTGAAAGCACTTCAAAATTGATCTCGTCACCTTTTTTTCTCACAATATCCATCATATTGACAGCTATTACAACAGGGATGCCAAGCTCTGTGAGCTGGGTCGTGAGATAAAGATTTCTCTCGAGATTTGTTCCGTCTATTATATTAAGTATTACATCGGGCTTTTCTTCTATCAGATAATTTCTTGCAACAACCTCTTCAAGTGTATAAGGTGAAAGCGAATAAATTCCGGGAAGGTCTGTAATTGTGACCTCGCTGTTCTTTTTCAGCTTTCCTTCCTTTTTTTCAACGGTAACTCCCGGCCAGTTTCCTACAAACTGGTTTGATCCGGTAAGCGCATTGAAAAGCGTGGTTTTACCGCAATTCGGATTACCTGCAAGCGCAATCGTAATCCCCATTTTCTCTCTTCCTTTCTATCACTAAGCTATGACAGCAGATTTTCGTTATATTTATCTAACTTGTTCATAAAATATAATAGGCTTTTTCCGTCATCAGCACCGGCTTTTATATGCAGGGTGTTAATGACAGAAAAAGCACATCTGCTTTATACCTCTATATATTCAGCGTCAGCCTTTCTCAGGGACAGCTCATAGCCTCTGACGGTTATTTCTATCGGATCGCCAAAGGGCGCCACCTTCCGCACACGGATATCCGTACCCTTTGTGATACCCATATCCATGATCCGTCGCTTCAAAGCACCTTCGCCGTGCAGCTTGACCACCTTTACCGTTTCACCGATCTTTACATCCTTTAATGTTTTCATAGTGATCCCTCCATATTCAGATCCCGATCATATATGCTTCTGACTTGTATCGACACTCTATTTATCAGAATTACAATATCATCAGCATAAAATATTATTCCAATTAACTAAATTTAATCTGTCTAACCTTTTATAGTTTAATACACTTAACATTCTTTTGTCAATAGTTTGCACAGGTTTTTTCATTAATATTGCAGTATTTCTTGATTTTTTCTTTTTTATATGTTATTCTATATGCATATTATATAATTTTGATTTCTATTATGTTAAATTATTTGTAAGCATCAATTCCTTAGATATTTTTACATGCCGGTTCAGAGAAAAAACGACTATTTATCAATGCTTTATCTGAATATTATAAAGGAGAACTTCCATTATGAAAACTGAACATAGATCAGAAAAAACTACAGAGGATTATCTCGAGGCAATGCTTATGCTCAAGCATCAGAAGGGGTATATCAGATCCATTGATGTTGCCGCCTTGCTCGGTGTCACAAAGCCCAGTGTTACATATACTACCAAAAGGCTCAAGGATAAGGGCTATATCATCATGGATAAGGATAATTATATCACTATCACGGAAAGCGGTATGGAGATAGCGGAGAAGATACTTAACAGGCATGAGACGCTGACGAATTTCTTTATCAGCATCGGCGTTGATCCGGATATCGCTATTGAGGATGCCTGCCGTGTAGAGCATGACCTCAGCCCGGAGACCTTTAACGCTCTTTGCAAATATATCTCCGAAAATAAATAAAAAAAGCCGTCATTTTTCTGGAATTTCCCGGAATATGACGGCTTGATTTTTTTATTTTACTGTAACTGAAAAATATCTTGTTACTTCATTTCCGAGAAGATCTCTGACCTTTACTGAAAATGAATATGTTCCCTTCTCCCAGGGACGATATGTAAGGCTTGTGCCTGCATTGAGCTTTCTTACATTAGCCCATGAACCAACGCTCGGCTTGATGGCATTGACTTCATATTTATATGAGCCTGTACCGCCTGCTGCTGCAAAATCAATTACAACGCTTTCGCCGTATGTGATCTCATTAACGCTGATACCGCAATTATTGACCAGCTTATCAGCAGTTACATTTATGCTGAAATATTTAGCTGATTTTTTTCCTCTGTTGTCAGTGCTGACTACCTGGAATTCATATGTACCTACTTCCCAGGGACGATAAGTATAGGAAGTACCGCCTGTGCTCTTTCTGAAATTGACCCAGTCTTTGCTGCCGGGCTTTTTAGCGTTTACCTCATACTGATAACCGCCCATGCCGCCCTTTGATGCAAAGCTGAATGTTACGCTCTGTCCATAGCTGAGAGCATCAGAACTGATCGTTGTTTCATTTGAAAGCGTATCAACATATACATTGAAGCTGTATGTGTTTGATGAAATATTTCCAAGCGAATCCTTTGCCTTGATCTCTATATTATATGTTCCTGTCTCCCAGGGATGATATACATAGACATTGCTTGAATTGAATTTTCTCAGATTGACCCAATCGCTGCCTGAGGGCTTTTTAGCGTTGATCTCGTACTGATATCTGCCTGAACCCTTTTCTGCGCTGAGGTTCATTGTGATATCGCTGCCGTATGCAGTCTTGATCTTGTTGAGCTTGCTGGTGTTAACAAGCTTGTCGCAAACTTTCAGCTTGAAGTATTTATCTACCGAGGTTGACTGATCGTTTACTGTGATGCGAACGTCATATTCGCCTGCAGCATCTATAATGAGTGAAGCAGTAGTGCTTTCAGTCTTGCTGATGACAGTGTTCCAGCTTCTGCCTTCTGACTTTTTATACTGATAGGTATATGTGCATTTTCCGCTTGCATCAGAAGCTGAGCCTATGAGTATTACCTCTGAGCCTGCGTTTACTTCGTATGCGCTGATCTCTGAGGTATTCTCCATCTTCCTGATCTGAACATCCGGAAGATCTGATGTTACATACCAGTATGCTTCGATATCTGATGTATCGACCAATGACTGATCAGCTTCGATCCTGCCGCTGCCGCAGCATCTTGCAGGATCAGAGCAGTAGAATTTTCCGTTTGTATAATCTGTAAGAAGCACCGCATGAGGATAATCATAATCGTATGCGACGATTCCCTCGGGATGCTCTTCAAGAAGTCTTTTAAGTGTTTCTGTTGAATTGCCGTATATTCTCTCACAGTCAACGCTGATATTGCGGTAAGTGTAGCTGAAACGCATTCCGCCTACCCAGAGGTACGGTGAGCAGCTGTTTTCTGTGATGCTCTGCCAGTCGCTGTCTCCCTTGAGCATCGCAGCTCTTCTGAGAAGCATTACATTTGAAGCAAGAGTACATGTGTCACTCTGCTGCTGCTTTACAAAAACTGAATCTGAATTTAAAGAAGCGATATCAACTGCATTGGTATTATTTGCAACGCCTATTACACATACAGTAGAGACTGCAGCTGCAGAAAGCAGAACTGATAGTATTTTCTTAGGTTTTCTCAAATTAATAACCTCCGTAATTTGTCCTTATTGTTTCTTTGTTAAAATTTCAGCAATATTATATTACAATTTTTTTACTATTATTGCAAGCACTTATTGAGAAAAAGTCGCATAAAATCCCGGTTTTTTAAAAATTTCGGCAATTAAAACAATATTTCGGGGTGTCAATTCATCTTTTTGGATGAATTTCAAGTTGGAATTACTGAATTTCACAAGTGTTTTTTCAGCATTTTCACTGAATCTCAGTTGTAACAAAAATGAAATAATAGTTTTATCATTTTCCTGATGAGGCTACGGTAATTTTCGGAAATTCGATTTCAGCCTGCCTGTTCACTATATCCTTGATAATTATTGCTGATGAATCGTCCAGCTTTCCGCCGTAAACCGTTACGCTGCAGCTGCCGTTATTGATCACAACATATGCGTCCTTGAAGCCTTTTGAAATAACTTCATTCTCAATATCTGTCTGGAGCTTAATGTTTTCTGCTATTTCTTTTGCTTTCCCGACCGCTTCCTTTTTTGCCGCCTCATCTGATGATGCGGATTCGATTATATCTGTCAGGGTCTCGATCGTCTGTTCATTGCTCTTGTTTCTCTTTTCCTTTTCATCCGAGAAAAAGCTGCCTGATGCATCTGCGTTTGCTTCCTTTGACTGTTGTGTCTTTTTAGTCTTTTCCCCAGAGCTTTCCTGTGCTTTATCTTTTGAGCTTTGAGAGCTGCTGTATTCGGTGGTTTTAAGCTCTGTGTTTACATATGTGGTCTGTCCCAGCTGCTTTGAGGATGATGCTTCGCTGGCTGTGGTTTCTATTTTGCCGCTGTCTGAAAACTGCCAGTTGAGATAAACCGCCGCTCCCAGCGCTACTACCAATGATGCGATAACAAGCTGTCTTTTTCCGAATGTCATATGATTACCCCCTGCAAATAATTATCTGTTTTTCAGCCTAACACAGTAACGCAGATATGCGATCTTGTAATATTCAGCGCTGCGCTTACTGCGTCCGTTATTCTTTCTCTTACCTGCTCATTGTCCCCTCCCTCGCATATCACAAGCACGCCCTTTATCTCCGGAACAAGCTGTCCCAGTGATAATGCTTTTTCAGAGCCGTCCTTTTCCCTTACCAGAATGTATTTTTTCTTTTCTGTATTCTGTTTGTCTGTGTTCTGGTTTTCGCCTGTTTTCTTTGCGCTGTCCTTATCGTTGATATCTGTGTCTGTTGCATAGATATTTCTTACCGTTCCCCCCAGTGTCACCATTATCTTGGTCTTGCCGGCGCCTTCGATACTGGAAATCATATTTCCCAGCTCCTCGGAAATGCTCTGCTTATAATCTGTTGCAAAGGTGTTGTCGTTATCCTCTGTGACCTGCACTTGCTCATTGCTCTCCGGTTTTTCAAAATGAGATGATATGAATACCAGCCCTACGCCTATTATTCCGCAGATGACGATTATCGTTATTGACCTTTCGCTGCCAAGGAGCTTGTTTAAGAATGATGATGTTTTACGCGCTTCCGCTTTTTTATCTTTCATATCAACGACCCTCTGTCAGTGCATCTCCAGGTATGATCGGCTAAGGCTTTACAGGTTTTTCAGGCTTTATAAATAATATGTGCCTTCTCTGAAAATATGATATCGGATCATCCCTCCGAAATTATGATTATCCCCGGCTCTATGCCAAAGCTTTCTTTTATCGCGCTTTTGATCTCTGAAATATGCTCTCTGTCCTTTTCGCTGATGCTGATATTGCAGCTCAGGGAGCTTGCGGCGCCGCTGGTATCATAGCTTACTGTGATATCTGCGCTGATGAAATGCAGGCTCTTTTCGGTAAGGATACGCTCTGCTTCTGCTTCAAGCCGGCTGTCTGTCATATCATGCTGCAGCTGTGTAAGCTCCGCTGAATCAGCATCAAGGCTGTATTCATGCGCGGGAAGGAGATCCTTCAGCCCTGAAGAAAATGTGATCACCGGCTGTATTGCTGCCGCAAGAAGAAAGCATCCCAGTACTGCCCTTATTATTTTTCTGTTTTTATCGTCAGCTATCAGCAGCTCCGTTATACATACGATAACCGAGCATACAGCGATCGCTGCCGCCCATTTATTGATACTTTCCATAATGCTACTTCCCGATAAAATATTATCTGGCTGCAATTATCACTATTACGGTCGAAATAATAAATACAGTAAGCGTGACGAGCAAGACCGCTGTCAGAAGCGAGCATACTGAATCTATGCTTTTCACCGATGCTCCCGGCAGCTCCAGTCCCAGCATATCTGCCGCTGCTCCAAGCACAAAAAATCCCATCCGCCATATGATACATTCGATGAGAACAGGGAGAAAGATACACGCTGATGCAATTATCACAAATACTCCTACCCCGCTTTTCAGAACAGACAGGCTTCCGCTGAAAGCATTGACTGTTTCGCTCAGAACTCCGCCTACAAAGGGTACAAATGAATTTACGGCAAATTTAACTGCCCGGCTGCTCATTTCATCCATGGACGAGGTTATTATCGTCTGGGCGGAAATTATCGTTACAAATATCCCCAGGGCAAAATTCAATATCCATTTCATGCATTTGCTTATCACCTTGCATATGCCGGAAAGGTCAAGTCCCGGCGAAAGAGATGATACCACTGACAACGCAAGAAATACATTCAGAAACGGAAGTATCAGCTTTGAACACAGCAATCCCAGCATTTCGGAGGTTCCCATCAGCGATGTGTAATATGCTGAGCCTGTCATGGGATGAGAGGATGAAAGCATCAGCCCTGCCATTACAGGGGCATACATCGACATAAAGCCCGCAGCGCCCTCGATAACAGCTGAGCATTGCGCTACAAGACTGCACAAGGGATAGATGCAGCAGCCGCAGATGCACAATGAGCCGACTGCGCTGATATTTCTTTTGAGCGGGCTATCTGTTGAAAGTATTCCTGCTGAGCCGGCAAGTGCGCATATCAGCAATATCCCTGATGCTGTCATTAGCATCTGAAGCGGCTTTTGTCCCTTTGCTGTTATCATATCTTCAAGCGCTGGCAGAATGCTGCTGTATTTCAGATCCATCAGCTTATCAGGCTCAAGAGAATCATAGTTTATGCTGCTGAGTATCTGCTTTGTTTCTTCCGGAAGAGAATAATAAAGCTGATCTGCTCCGCTCTTTTCAAGCTGCTTATCGTATATATCACTGGTATTTTCGCTTTCTCCGGAAGCTGCGCTGACCTGTACCGGCACGATAAGGAACAGCAGCACGCCTATCAATAGTGTAATTATCGTTTTTTTCATTCCGATCACCATTATTATTCTGAAAGAAGCGTCAGCGCTGTGCTTAGTATCTCTTCGTACAGCGGCAGTGACAAAACTATTATTGTTATTCTTGAAGCAAGCTCGATCTTTGATGCCAGCGAGCTGCAGCCGCTGTCCCTGCAGAATTCAGATGTGAACTTTCCCGCAAGGCATATGCCGGCTGTTTTGATAAGTATCTGTATGTTTTCGGGTCTTATCTCTGCGATCGCTCCAAGCTCGCTTACCTCTGTGATAAAGGTCGAAAATTCGGGCAGTATGAATAATAATATCATTACTCCGCCGGATGCGGCGATAAGCAAGGATATTCCGGGGCTTTGCCTTCGCAGTCCGACAGCAGCCAGTACGGTTATTATCGCGGCTGCGCTTATCCTGATGATATCTGTCAAAATCCGAACAGACTCTCTATCGTGTTGAAAAGCTCCGAGATCTTCTCAACCAGCATCAGCAGGACAACTACAAGTCCTGCAAGTGTAGTCAGCATCGCCTGTTCCTCCCTCCCCGAACGGGACAGAACAAGACTGAGTACCGCTACGATTATTCCTATGGCAGCTATTTTGAAAATAAACTCAATATTCATTTTGTACCACCGTATGTTTAATTCTGAACGGTCTATATTATTATTACCGCCGCAAGTATCCCGAAAAATACTCCAAGAGTGCGGTACAGCTTTTTTCTGCCGGACAATTCTTTTTCTATCTCTGAAAGCCGCTCCTGCGCGCTTCTGCACAGAAGCCTGAGCCTGCCGCTTTCTTCGTCAGGGCCAAGCTCCCCAAAGCCCTCCGCAAAGGACAGAAGCAGCGGAAGATCCTCCTTTTCAAATTCTTTTCTTTCGTATGCATTATGAACTGCCGATGACCATGAGGATGTAAAATCATGCCCGCTTTCAAGCTCTGTTTTTATCTCACCAAGCATCCTGTTCATCAGCGGCAGTCCGCTCTGCTCACTGAGTATCCTGTAGATATCTGCGCAGGCAAAACAGATCATCGCTTCCGTATGGTTGAGAAATGAAATGTACTGTGAAATGAATTCGGCTTTTTTGGCTGTTGCGCCTGAAAAATATATGCCGCAAAGACTGCCGCATATTACTATCAGAACCCCTCCTGCGATTTTCAGTATCATATTGTCATCCCCTTTTTTGGTTTTCGCTTTTTAAAATATTTTCCTGATTCCATGAAACTCAATGGCGTAAATTTTATAACTACTGTGTTAATGCGCATTTTTATACAATATTCAGATTGAGCTTTAACCCCTCAAATGATACAATACCAAATCTTAACCGCTAAATTCTGAGTTGCTCAGGGGGATAAGAAAAGGAGATTGCAACGGATTCTTTTTGTCCGCCCTCATGGGAAATGTCAATTTCACGGATTCGGGTATTTTTTATGATGCAAAGCGGTCAAGCTTTCGTATCTCTCTGATATTGCAGGGTCTGTCGCTTGAATCAAGCATAACGATGGTGCTGAATGCTCCGGTTTCAAGAAGCTTTTTTGTCTGGCTTCTGCTTTCAAGCTCACGGATACTGCCGGCATGGATCGTTGCGATTATATATGCGCCGGCATTTGCGCCCTTCGCTATTGTTGATGCGTCTTCGTCTGTGCCTACCTCATCACAGATTATCAGCTGCGGTGACATTGATCTTATCGCCTGTATCATGCCGTATTTTTTTGGATATCCCGAAAATACATCCGAAAGCCCCAGATCAAGCTCTCCCTTATTTCCTCCGGACAGCTCCCCCCTTTCATCTATTACGCTGGTGCGCATTATCCGGCATTCATTCCCCAGGGATGCGTTATACGCGATATCCCGCAGCAAAGTCGTCTTTCCTGTGGAGGGCGCTCCGGCTATCAGTATGCCTCCATCAAGAGGGAAAAGCTTTTGCATCAGCTGTCTTGATATTCCAAAGAACTGGCGTGATATTCGGATGTTCATTGATGTGATATCGGTCACGGAACAGATCATGCCTTTTTTTACTGCCGCTGTTCCGGAAATGCCGATGCGGCAGCCGTTTGAAGCTGTGATATAGCCCTCGGTTATCTCGTTTTGCTTGCTGTAAACGGAATATGAGCATATCCTCCTGAAGCATTCAAACAGATGCTCCCGGGTGCAGATCACAGCTCTTGGAGCCGGGGAATATATAATACTGCCGTTTTCGCATACGAAAAATGTTTCTTTTCCGCTGCTGAGAGCTATGGGTTTATTGCTCCTGAGTCGTATTTCCTGAACAGCGGTTCTTTTGACCTCGGGTATTTTCAGCAGGATTTCCGAAAGCCCGCTGCAAAGCATGGATGCACAGCGATCGTAATAATCTCTTTTGTTATCCGTAATGATCATCTCCCTTTTGGCTTTGTTTTATTATACAGAGATGCGCGGCTCTTTAGAACATAAATAAAGGACACAAGCTGTCGAACGACTGCTCATGTCCCTGTGATTATTCTTTTATTATTTTTTCAGCTGTGGGTTGAAAAGCGCCGGCTCTTCAGCTGCAGCAAAGCATTTTTATTCATTTTGTCCGCATATCATGCCTTGCTGTCGCTCATCTCTTCATTATCCGAGATCAGACCTGAACGATCCATAAGAGAGCCTGCCGCATCATCCGAAGCTGACGAAGCGACAAACAGCGACATACAGATCACTCCTGCAATCACACCTGCAATAAATCCGGAAAAAAATAACAGCATTTCATATACCTCCCGCCGGCTCCGTGTTAATAATTTCAAAAGCAGTATCGCTTTTATAATAATTATATGCCAAAGCGGAGAGGTTTATTCTGATGAAAAAATCAAATCTGATCTTTTTACTCAATATTCGCTTCTGTCTGCCTGTCCGAAAACATCGACAGGAACTCCAAGACGCGCCATGATCTCCAAATATCCCTCGTAAACCTCATCTCTTGAAAAGCCGCCGGCTTCAAGCTGAGCATCCGTCAGCGAATTCAGCCTTTGATAAAAATCGGAGGAAAGCTGGATATATTTATCGGAATACTCCATATTTTCAAAAAGCATATCCTCAGCCTCGCAGTAATTGCCCTCTCTTATCTTTTTCATCAGCTCAAGATGAAGAACATCGGTAAAGGTCAGAGAATCGCTGTCGTCAACATTGCCTACGATCTCATATTGAACCTCTGAATCCTTTCTGCCGAATACAACATTCGCAACAAATCTGGTCATCATCTCGATCTGACGCATCATCCAGTCATCCTGAAAACCCATATTTTTCCCTCCTTATCACGACAGCGCCGCCAGCACGCCGGTCGAAAATGCTGCCTGCAGATTGAATCCGCCGGTATAGCAGTCAATGTCAATTACCTCTCCGGCAAAATACAAGCCCGAAACAAGCTTTGACTGCATCGTTTTCGGATCTATCTCCTTTACGCTTACTCCGCCGGAGGTCACGATCGCTTCTTCGATGGGACGAAAGCCCGAAACGGTTCTTGTCAATTTTTTAAGACAGCCGGTTATTGTTTTTCTTTCGGCTTTTGTTATCTCGCTGCACCTGCGGTCAGGCGAAATGCTGCTGAGCTTTACAAAATCCTCGATCAGCGCCTTCGGCATCAGAGTGGATAATATCTGCTCATAGCTGCCGGAACGGGCGTTCCCTATCTCACGAAGAAGCCGGGCATCAAGTGTTTCCTCGCTGAGCGCAGGCTTCAGGTCTATCTCGACTTTATATCTGCCGCTTTCCATATCCTTCATATGGGCGGAAGCGCTTCTGATTATCGCTCCTGATAAGCCGTAACGTCTCAGCTCAAGCTCGCCGAAATCGGTATATATGCATTTATTTTTCTTTTTTGTATCTATAACCCGTATCGAAACATTTTTCAGCAGCAGACCTTCTGCATCATATCCGAAATGCTCCTCTGTTTCAAGCGGAACAAGGGACGGACGCAGGAGCTTTACTGTATGTCCGGCTTTTCTGGCAAATTCATATCCGTCTCCGGTGGATCCGGTCAGCGGATATGAGCAGCCGCCGGTAGCGATTATCAGCTTTGTACATTCCATCACCTGTCCGTCAGAAAGTGTGACTGAGCGTATGCTGTTATCGTTTATAGTTATGTCCGATACGGTGTCGTTTATTATCCGGCAGCCGGAGCTTTTTACGGCGCTTGTAAGTGTATCCACAATATCCCCGGCTTTGTCAGACACGGGAAAAACACGGTTGCCTCTCTCCGTTTTCAATGGACAGCCGTGTTCTTCAAAAAATTTTATGGTATCTGAGGGAGAAAACCTGCTGAGGGCGCTGTAAAGAAATTTCCCGTTTGTGGGAGTATTTGCAATAACGGTTTTTTCATCACAGTTATTGCAGACATTGCATCTTCCCTTGCCCGTTATATATAGCTTTCTGCCTGTTTTTTTGTTTTTTTCAATGATAACGGTATCTCTGCCGGCTTCTGCGGAAAAGCTACCTGCCATCATTCCTGCTGCTCCGCCGCC
>ONNU01000265.1 GCA_900319255.1 uncultured Eubacteriales bacterium | reverse complement strand
GCTGCAGGGGTCCAGGGGGCAGAGCCCCATGGTCGCACGCCGCAGCGTGCGAAACACCCCAAAACCGCCGCAGGCGGTCAAAGAAAAAGCAGGCAGCGGCGCAGCTCGCTGCCGGAAAAGACCGAAAGCATTCCCCAAAATGAAAGCCCTGAGCACCACCCATTCCCCTTCCATACAAAACCGCTAAATCAGGCATTCCCATTGAATAACTTCCCCATAATAAAAAACCAGTCATATTCAAAGCGCAGCGAGAAAATGACGGACGGTCAGCACAAAGCTTTCCCATCCTCAGACACACCTGAAAATACCCCAGTCATATTCAAAGCGCAGCGAGAAAATGACGGACGGTCAGCATAAAGCTTTCCCATCCTCAGACACATCTGAAAATAACCCCTTTATTCTCAAATCGCAAAAGAAAATACGGACATAAAGCGGAAAAGCCGGTGAATCCATCAATTCATCGGCTTATTTTTTTGTTTTGTTGCATTTCTGGTGATGTAAAAGCCCCCCTTGTGAAAAGCCTCGCACATGATTGTAGTAATCAAATCCATAAAAAAATAAAAAAGCAGCCGCCCAAAGCGACTGCTTCATTTTCTGATGGTAAAAGTAAAGTTATTGAATCGAGCTGTCAAGATAATGCTCGAGTTCCTCTTCATCTCTCCTCTGCTTCTCCTTGAAGATGAGAAACGCAGTTACAGCCGCAGTAATAGCAGCAATTCCGCCGATTACAGAAATAAGAACTGTGAAAAGTGATTTGCTCATTTAATAGCCCTCCTTATAGTGTTCCATGGTACGACAGGGGAAAATACCGCATTCCGGCAATCTGCGCCCCTATCGCTGAATAGCCTGTATCCAGTATATAACTTTTTGACAAAAAAGTCAATATTTTTATCAAAAATTCCGGCGGGCAGCGTCGACGCTGTACCCAAGATCGCGGGGCAGTTCTGACAAAGCGTTACTGTTTAGCCCGCGGGTACGACTACATTCCGTCCGGGGTCTTTGCAAAAAATAAAAAGCAGAACATCGTTCTGCCTTTTATAAATATCATAATGTCATCATGATTATGCGCCAGCGTTGAGCTTGCGGGCAAGAGAAGACTTTCTTCTTGAAGCAGTATTCTTCTTGATAATGCCCTTTGCAGCAGCCTTGTCTATCTTCTTGATAGCAACGCGAACAGCCTGCTCTTTGTCGGCAGCATTGTTCTCAATGGCAGCATTAGCCTTTTTGATATCGGTTCTCATAGCGCTTGTGAATGTCTTGTTGTTGGCAGTCTTTACTGCTGTGACCTTTACGCGCTTCTTTGCTGATTTGATATTCGGCATAGTTACACCTCCTCCGACATTGATTGCGTACAGTTTATATTATCATTATTTTGCGGAAATTGCAAGTGTTTTTTGAAAAATATTTCTGTAATAATCAAATATTTTTCTGCACTCTCCTCCGAAACGTGCAAAAGAACAGTTTTGACACAGCAAATTATCAATTATTTGTTGATTCTTCATGCTATCAGCTTTGAACTCAGAGCTTCCGCCTGATATGAAAATCCATACCCCTACAAGAAGCATAGCCCGAAGCTCAGAACCCCGCATCTCATGCTTTGAGCTTTGAACTTTGAGCTGCCGCCGATAATCCGCCGGCGGCTTGCATAAAAATATTTTTATTGATATACCAGTTTGTATCCTTTATATATGGATTTTTTTTGAAATATATGTTACAATAATATTTCAGTGGCAAAGCGAGCGTTGTATCGTCTGATGGATAAGCGCAGCTTTGCAGAAGCGATCTGATCGCAGGACGCAGCTGAAACAAAGCCCGCCCTGTGACATAAAACAGGAGGTATAAACCGGTGAAGCAGATTTCTTTGAAAAGCATGAAGAAAAACCTTTGCCTGCAGACTTTTCTCTGGGGCGTTGGTCTTTCTTTCCTATTTTTCATACCGTGGATGATTTATAATCACGGCTATTTTTTCTTTTACGGTGACTTTAATGTCCAGCAGATACCCTTCTATCAGATGATCCACGACAGTGTGCAAAGCGGAAATATCGGCTGGAGCTATACTACCGATCTGGGCGCCAATATTATCGGCTCCTACAGCTTCTATATGATCGGCAGCCCCTTTTTCTGGCTAACGTCAATTTTCCCCAGCAGCGTTGTCCCGTATCTGATGGCTCCGATGCTGATGCTGAAATTCGGACTGGCAGCAATGTGCGCATATCTATTCCTGCGCCGCTATGTCCGCGAGCAGAAATTTGCTATGTTCGGCGCTTTGCTTTACGCTTTTTCTGGCTTCGGTATCTATAATATCTTCTTCAATCATTTCCACGAGGCAATGATAACCTTCCCGCTTATGCTTGCGGCTTTTGATATGTATATCTATGATAACCGCAAGGGTGTTGTCGGAGCTTCGGTATTTCTTGCAGCCGCAGTCAATTACTATTTCTTTGCGGGTCAGGCAGTGTTTATTTTCATTTACTGGCTTTT
The DNA here is from genome assembly GCA_900319255.1 of uncultured Eubacteriales bacterium. Classification (GTDB taxonomy): domain Bacteria; phylum Bacillota; class Clostridia; order Oscillospirales; family Acutalibacteraceae; genus UBA1213. Next base: position 3,046 of record ONNU01000265.1, on the reverse strand, counting down.
CAGATTGTTCACGAAAAGCTATAAGATGTCGGTGCTTGATTTTATCAGAATGGTTTTCGAGATACTTGTGGGCTTCCTTGCAGCAGGTATCGTGATCGTGCCTTCGATATTCGCGGTGCTGCAAAACAGCAGGGTAAATAATTTCCCCTACGGCTGGGAGGCAGTGGTTTATTCCAGCGAGCAGAGATATCTCCATATTATCGAATCCTTCTTCTTCCCGCCGGATATGCCTGCATATGCAAACTTCACGCCGGATTCAAATGCAAAATGGGCAAGCGTTGCCGGATGGCTGCCGCTGTTCAGCATGGCTGGAGTTTTCACCTTCGGCAAAATGCGCACAAACAAATGGCTCAGAAAGTTCATCCCCTTCCTCTTTGTCATGGCGCTGGTTCCGATACTCAACAGCACCTTCCAGTTTATGAATTCATCCTTCTATGCAAGATGGTATTATATGCTGACAATGATGCTTTCCCTTGCAACTATTATTGCGCTGGATAGGGATGAGGCGGATTTCAAGCCCGCAGTTCTGAAAACCGCCGCTATCACAATAGGCATTACCGCTCTTGTGGGACTTATCCCGAAGGATTCATGGAAGGATACATCCAGCAGTCATGAGCTTGGACTTGAAAAATATCCTGACAGATTCTGGATCTGGGTAGCTATTGCATTTGTAAGCCTTGCAGCTCTGGTAGTTGTGCTTTGCCTGAGAAAGAATAAGAAGCTTTTCATCAGGGTGACTGCGATTGTGCTTTCAGTTCTTATCGTAGGCTATGCTAACGTGCTTATCGGCGTCGGCGTGCTCAATGCAAGCTACAAATACGACCATATCGCAGGAGATGCCCTTAACGGAAAGGGTAAATTCGATAAGGAACTTAAAGATATCCATAATGTCCGCTCCGATTTCTATGAGGATATGGATAATATGGGAATGTTCTGGCAGATACCTACTATACAGGCTTTCCAGAGTATCGTTCCCGGTTCGGTCATGGATTTCTATAAATCAGTAGGCGTTGAAAGAAGCGTTGCATCCCGTCCGGAGACTGATGTATACGGTATCAGGAGCCTGCTTTCCGTAAAGTATCTGTTTGATTACAACAAGGACAAGAAGAGATTCAAGGTCTCTGAAAAATCAAATCAGATGCCCGGATATAAGTTCCTTATGTCAAAGAATAATTACAAGGTTTATGAAAACCAGTATTATATCCCGTACGGCTTCACCTATGATGAATATATAACAACAGAAGAGTATGATAATGTCACAGAATCAGACAGACATCTGCTGCTTCTTAAAACTATGGTTCTCTCCAAGGATCAGGCAAGAAAATACAGCAAGCTGCTCAAGCACAGCAATGTAAATAGCTTTGAATATACCGAAAAGCAGTATTTCGAGGATTGCAAAAAGAGAAAAGAAAATGTCTGCACCGATATGAAGTTTGAAAACAGCCGCTTCAGCGCTAAATTCACAGCAGGCAAAACTGATGAGCTTGTATTCTTCAGCATCCCCTATGAGCCGGGCTGGAGCGCACAGGTCAACGGTCAGCCGGCAGAGATCGAGCGTGTAAACGTAGGCTTCATGGCAGTAAAGGTACCGGCAGGCAAGACCTCAGAAATAGTGTTCTCATTCACAACTCCCGGTATCGGCATGGGAGCAATGGTTTCAGGAGCAGGCATCGTTCTGTACATCGTATATATGTTCGTATGGAAGGATCCGAAGAAAAAACGCAGCATTTACATGGCTTATATCGAGGATGACGAAAAATCCGATACAGTAACTGCTTTTGACGAGCAGGAGGTTATGGTGGAATACGAGGCTGCAAAGGATGACGAGCAGGCTAAGGCTCAGGCTCAGGCTCAGGACGAAGCTCCGGAGACCGGCGCAGGCGCTCCCGGAAAGCCCGGTGAAAAGGCAGAGGGCGCAGCTGACACTTCCGGAAAAGCCTCTGAAACAAAGGCCGGAAAATCCGAAAAGCCCGAAGAGGCAGCTTCCGAAGCCGAAAAAACAGAAGGCGCAGAAACAAAAGGCGCTGACACTGAAACAAAGGCAAAGGAAAAAGAACCCGAAAAAAAGCCTGAAAAGGACAAAAAGGCTGAATAACGACCACAAAAGGAGCTGACGATCTTTCCGGCAGCTCCTTTTTTGAATTAGGAATTGAAATGAATTTGGAATTTGGAATTTGGAAAGTGGAATTAGGAATCAGGAATTTTGTGCTTGGCTTTACTGCTTATCGTTGCCGGCGGCACGCCGGCGCGTTCGTGTAAAATATTTCTGGGACTTTTTATAGAAGTTGGCTGAGGATAATTTCATTCTCCCCTTACTACCTAAGTATAACACGCGAGAACGAAAGTAACGCATTGTCAGACCTGCCCCCGCGAACATGACACCGGCGGCACGCCGGCGGCGGCGGTTGGCTTGAGATTTTTTGCAGGATGTGCTATTATATAATTGAGGTGTTGTTATGAAAGAAATGCATAGGGTCAGGGTCAGTCCTGCTAAGCTCAATGGAACGATATCTGTTCCGCCTTCTAAGAGCGCAGCCCACAGAGCTATAATCTGCGCGGCGCTTTCGGAGGGAGTCAGCGTGCTGCAGCCCGTTGACCTTTCAAATGATATTATCGCTACAATTGAATGTATGAAAAAGCTCGGCGCTGCGTTTTACATGGAGGGCGACAGGGTGACTGTTACCGGAATTACCCTCAGACCTGAAAGCGCACAGCTGCACTGCGGTGAAAGCGGCTCTACTCTGCGCTTTCTTATCCCTGTGGCTGCGGCTTTAGGAGTCAGCGCACGCTTCACAGGAAGCGGAAAGCTCCCGGAAAGACCTATCGGTGTCTATACGGACTGCCTGCCCGGAAAGGGCGTTCCCTGCCGCACAGAGGGGGGACTTCCGCTTGAGATATCCGGACAGCTTTCCAGCGGAAAATATGAGATACCCGGGAATATCAGCTCCCAGTTTGTCACCGGTCTGCTTCTTGCGCTGCCGATGCTTGAGGGGGACAGCGAGATCATTCTCAGCTCTCCGCTGCAGTCTGTGGGATATATCAATAT
>ONNU01000312.1 GCA_900319255.1 uncultured Eubacteriales bacterium | reverse complement strand
TTAAGGAAAGGGGATTGCAAAAGGGGGAAAACTCAAGGGGGACACCCCTTGTGGTTTCCACCTTTTGACCCACCAAAGTAGAAATACTAATGAAGTATACCCCAGGGTATAAAAGTGGAACAGCGGATTCAGACTATAGCAAAGAAAAAATTCTTTTGCCGCTTACTATAGTTCGGTTTTCCCCTTGTATTAAACGGGCGGTTGTGATATATTTAAAAGAGCGGATACTGCTTTTGCGCGGAAAGAACGAAGCGTATAGCGGCTGATCCGGAGAACAGGCTTACGAAATGGAATGCCTGCCATTACCGCCTGAATGATGCGAAGGGAGAGGTACATATCATGAAAAAGAAAATAATGCTGATCGCAGCAGTTACAGCCGGAGTTGTTGCAGCAATGGCGCTTTGCTCCTGTAATGAATATAAGGAAGCTCAGGATGATTTTGCAAGCAATATCACAAGCCTTATGAGCGAGGCACAGGATATCGGAAGCGAGCTGAACGAGCATACATCTGAATTTCAGGAGGCTGCAAGCAATCTTGAAAGTACAGTAAGCGATATACGCAATGGTGTCGAGGGTGCAGTTTCCCAGTTCCAGAATCAGGGCAGCGGACAGTAAGCGCAGGCTGCGTATTATCAGGAAAAAGAGGGATCAGATGAAAAAGCCGGAATTATATGATAAGGAATATAGAAAAAGGCTGAAAAGAGTAAAGAGCATGAAAACGAGCTTTTTCATAACAAGCCTTTTGGGTCAGAATGCAAAAATGAAATGGCTGAGGAAAAAGAAGGTCTTTGCAATGCTCGGGGATAATGTCCTGTATCAGCCGAATACGATCCCGAATGAGCCGGGACTTGTAAAGATACATAATAATGTGCGCATTGCGGCAAAGGTGACATTCTATACCCATGATGTTATAAATATGATGTTCCAGACCATGGATCAGGAAAATTATATCCCCCATAGGGGCTGCATCGAAATACATGATAACTGCTTTATCGGAGGAAATTCCATTCTGATAGGCGATGTGTCTATCGGACCCGATGCCATCGTTGCAGCAGGGAGCGTTGTCACAAAGGATGTTGAGCCGGGGACTATCGTCGGCGGAAATCCTGCAAGGGTGATCGGGTCGTTTGAGAGGCTGCATCAGAAACGCCGTATGGAGCTGGGCAGCACATCTGATATACCTACGGATGAACAGCTCTGGGAAAGATTTTATAACAGGAAAAATAATACCAGAAACGATAAGGTGAAAGAATGATAAATAATTCAGAAAAAACCGGAGCTGAGGGCAGAGCGCCGGAGGAAATGTCCTGCTATAAGCTTCTTGACGGGCTGGGGGTCGGTTATACCAGACTTGACCATGAAGCAGCCTTTACAATGGAGGCTTGCCAGGAGATAGAAAGGCAGCTTGACACGGAGATCTGCAAGAACCTTTTTCTGTGCAACCGTCAGAAAACAAGCTTTTATCTTCTGCTGATGCCGGGAGATAAGCCCTTCAAAACAAAAGACCTTTCCAAAGAGATAGGCAGCTCAAGACTTTCTTTTGCGGGAGAGGTGCATATGAAGGAGCTGCTGGGAGTGACCCCCGGCTCAGTGAGTGTGCTGGGGCTTATGAACGACAGGGATAAAAGAGTAAGGCTTCTTATTGATAAGGATGTTCTCGGGAAGGAAAGCTTCGGATGCCATCCGTGCAGAAATACTTCAAGCGTGAAATTCAGTACCTCCGATCTGACGGAGAAGGTTATTCCTGCGCTTGGACATGAATATACAGAGGTTGAGCTTTGATGAATGATTTTGACAGACTGCTGACGCTGGTGATCAGCGAAGCGAAAAGTCTGAAAATACCCGTTTCAGACAGGATAGACCCTCATGTAAGGATAAACAGCCGAGCAAAGACCCGTCTGGGCTGCTGCATACAGAAAAGAGAAAGCAGCAGCTTCGTTATCGAATTATCCTCAAGGCTGACAGATGCGCCGGAGACAGCCTGCCGCCAGACCCTTGCGCATGAGATAATACATACCTGCAGGGGCTGTCTGAATCACGGGGAGCTTTTCAAAAAATATGCGGCAATGATGAATGCCGCTTTCGGATATAATATCAGCCGCACCAGCGACCCGGAGGAAATGGGCGTTAAAAGCGGCAGGGAAAATGCTAAATATATACTCGTATGCAAAAAATGCGGCGGGGAGTTCCCGCGCACAAGACAAAGCGCTGTTACCAGAGATCCCTCGCGCTACAGATGCAGCTGCGGCGGAGAGCTTTATCTCAAGGGTCAGCAGCCGGCAAAAGAAGCTGCGCCGGAGCTGGACGGGATCACAGGTTATCTGCTTGTATGTACAAAATGCAGGGCTGTGATCCGCCGCGAAAGAATGAGCAGCGTCGTCAGGTATCCCTCGCGCTACAGATGCAGCTGCGGAGGTAAGCTTGCGCGGCTGAAATAAGGAGGCGTCAGCCCTGGAAAGTAAGATTAAACTGATCTGTCCGGTCTGCTCCGGCAGGCTCGTAAAAAATGAAAAAAGCTATGTCTGCCCGAAGCGCCACTGCTTCGATACAGCAAGACAGGGCTATATCAACCTTCTTCCCGTTCAGAATAAGCATTCCCTTTCGCCGGGGGATACAAAGACCATGCTTTCGGCAAGAAGGGAGTTTCTTGACAAGGGATATTATGAACCGGTGTGCATGGATATCGCTCAGCTGATAAATAAATATGCTCCCCCCTCAGACAGCAGGGTGACAGCGGATATCGGCTGCGGAGAGGGCTATTATACAGCAAAGCTCAGCTCCGTATGTAAGGGCGAATATATCGGAATTGATATCGCAAAGGAAGCCGCAAGAATGTGCTGCCAGAGAAGCCGTGATATATTATGGACGGTGGCTACAGCGTCTCATCTTCCCCTTGCGGATGAAAGCGTGGATGTGATGACGGCAGTGTTTTCGCTTTTTGTCGATAACGAATATGCCCGGGTGCTGAAAAAGGGCGGCATAGTGATAGAGGTCAGCGCCGGCTCGGAGCATCTTATCGAGCTGAAAAGAGTTATCTATGACGAGGTGTTTCAGCAGAATAAGCAGCAGTCTCCGTTTTCAGACAGCTTTGAGCTTCTGCACAGCGATGACAGGCGGCTGCATATAACTCTGCCGGGAGATGAAATAAAAGCCCTTCTTGCAATGACCCCTCATGCCCACAGGATAAGCAGGGAACAAAGCGAAAGGCTTGACAATATCAGTGAAATGGATATCACTGTAAATTATAAGATCAGGGCGCTTGCAAAAAGGCGATGAGATCAGAATATACCGAAAGGAAAAAGGACAGGAAATATGAAACTGAAAAGAATATTATTGACAGCTTTGCTTGCAGGATGTATGTGTATGCTTACAGCGTGCTCATCAGGAGGCGCTGATGAAAATGTTGATACAGGTCTGGAGCCGTCCATTTTTGAGGACTCCTCCGGAAATGTGGTTATCAATTACAACCTTGACGGAAGCGAGGCTCCGTCTGCGCCTGATAAAAAGGATGTTATCCACCGTCCGGCGCAGGAGGCGGAATTTCCGTCCGATCTGGGCATTTCCAGAGAGGAAACGGAAAAGATCATTGATTCATGCAGCAGCAGCCGTATGTATCTGCCGGGAAAGACAGCTGATTTCAAGAAATTCTATACCGGCACGGTGGATTATAATAATAAGAAATTCTATTCCTTCAGATTCTATGCTGAAAAGGATAAGCAGAAGGTATTTGTAGGCTCGGATATAATCGCGGCCTGTGACGGCAGCGCTGTTTATCGTCTTGATGCTTCAAATACATATAAAACGGTGGCTATGGATGAAGCCGGCAGCGATAAGACCGCTGAGGAAATGTACAAGGGCGCTAAGATCACAGCGGTGGATGCTTTGTTCTCGGTGCTTGAAAAGGATAAGAAAAAGCTTGCCCCCGAGGAGGAGCTTATTGATTATACCTACCAGTTCAATGACGAGCTTATCACAAAGAAAAGCGTTGACTGCTACGGTATAACCCCCATGCTTTGCTACAAAGGCTCCACCGGGTTCAGCTCGGCGGTTTACGCTGCTGCGGATGATTCGGGAAGGATCTTCGTGCTTGACAATGAAAAGCATGAGTATGTTCAGATGTAAGAGGAACAGACAGATTTGCGTTTTAAAAACGCCTGATAATATATGAAAGGATGAAACAACATGATAATCAAACCAAAGGTAAGAGGCTTTATCTGCACGACTGCGCATCCGGAGGGCTGCAAGGCTCTTGTGCGCTCACAGATCGAATATGTCAAGGCTCAGCCCCACAGCGAAAAGGGACCGAAAAAGGTTCTTGTTATCGGCGCATCAATGGGCTACGGTCTTGCTTCAAGGATATCGGCTGCATATTCCTACGGCGCAGCTACTATCGGAGTTATCTTTGACAAGCCGGCTTCCGGCGCAAGGACTGCTTCATCAGGCTGGTACAATACAGCTGCATTTGAGGAGATAGCTTCTGAGGACGGACTTTATGCAAAGACAGTGAACGGCGACGCTTATTCAAAGGAGATCAAGGATCAGGTCATTGAGCTTATCAAAAAGGATCTGGGCAAGGTGGACTGCGTTATATACAGTCTTGCAGCTCCGAGAAGAACCACCGCAGACGGAACGATGTATACATCTGTTCTCAAGACCGTCGGCGAGTCCTATACCAACAAGACCATCAATCTCAAGGATGAAACCGTAAGCGATATCACCGTTGAGCCTGCAACTGAGGATGAGATCAATGCTACTGTGAAGGTAATGGGCGGTGAGGACTGGAAGGACTGGATCAAGGCTCTGGATGAAGCCGGCGTTCTGGAGGAAAACGCAGTAACAGCAGCATATTCCTACATAGGACCTGATATAACTCATCCCATGTATGCAGACGGCTCAATCGGCAAGGCAAAGGATCATCTTTTTGCCACAGCAAAGGAAATGACAGCTGAGGGCAGAGTAAAGGCATATATTTCCGTGAACAAGGCTCTGGTCACACAGTCAAGCGCAGCTATTCCCATCGTTCCCCTTTACATTTCCATTCTTTACATGGTAATGAAGGCAAAGGGAGTGCATGAGGGATGTATCGAGCAGATGTGCAGATTGTTCAATGAGAAGCTTTACGCTTCTGTTCCTGTTACTGATGATGAGGGCAGGATCAGGATGGATGATCTTGAAATGGGTGAGGAGATACAGAGCGAGGTACATAAGCTCTGGACAGAGATAACCACAGAGAATCTTTCTGATCATGCAGATCTTGCCGGATATAACGAGGATTTCTACAAGCTTTTCGGCTTTGGCGCAGAGGGCGTTGATTACGAAGCAGATACAGACCCTGCTGTAATGATACCAAGCATCGGGTAAGGATCAGCCGGCAGGTAAGCACAAGCACGCCTGCCGCTTTTGCTGACCGGTATTTTTATCTATAACCTGAATCCGTGAAACTCAACGGCGAAACTATAAAAACTACTGTATTCATGAGTGGCTTTATACATTAAAAAGCAGAAAAACGGATTCGGGAGTTATTCTTTACTTCCTGGCTTCTATTGTTTGCTGGCTTCTTCCGGGGGCAGCGGCTTTGCCGCTGCGGACAAAAGAGGAGACCCACAAGAGGTGGGCTGCGCCCCCCTCTTAAGGT
>ONNU01000231.1 GCA_900319255.1 uncultured Eubacteriales bacterium | reverse complement strand
CTGATAAGCCAGATGTATGAAGAGCTTCCCGAGCCAAAGAAAAGGAGAAAGAAGTAATGGCAAAACAGATCGCTCCGCAGGAAACATCAAGAGCGAAAGCATTTGAATACTGGATGAAAGCCCCTGATCCGATGGTCACTTTTTTCAAGACCCTTGATGTAACAAATCTTGTCAAAGCAAGCAGAAAGGGCAAAAAATTCAATATGCTGATGATGTATTGTATAGGAAGATCAGCGGTGAAAATAAAGGAATTCTATATTCTTCCCGTTGGCGATAAGCTGATGCAATATGATTCTGTTGCAGTCAATGCCATTGTAAAAAACAGGAAAGATGATATCAATTCCTGCGATCTGCATTTTTCTGACGACCCGGATGTGTTTGAAAAGGAGTATCTGAAATATACAGCTCTTTCAGCAGAAAACTGCTGTGACCGTGATCTGTCAGCTGATAATATGGTCATCGGTACATCGGCGATCATCGAAACAGAGATAGACGGCGCTGTCAGCCTTTACAGCGGTTTTAATAATCCCTTTGTGATATGGGGAAGATATAGAAAAAAGCTATTCAGATACTATCTTCCGGTTTCATTCCAGTTCCATCATACACAAATGGACGGCTCTCATGCCGGCAGATTTCTTGAAGCTCTGCAAAACGAGATAAACAGCATCAGATAAAATGCACATTGCCAGCATCATTGATATAACGGAGGAAATATGAAAAACTATTTAATATGCTATTATATTTTGCAGCAGGTCATGTTTGAGACACTTGAAGAGGATCTTTCAGTGCTTCTGACAAAGATCTCCCCCGAGCTGTGGAAAAACGGCAAGCCCGCCGATAAAGCTTTGTTTGATACATGGAGCAGTATCATAGACGCAGATAAAATGACGCCCGCGCAGATGCAGACGGAGCTATCTGCAAAGCTTTCAGAAATGGATATGAGCCTTGAAAAGACGATCAGCGTAATATCCTCAGACAGCTTTGAATATTATCTCAGCCAGGCATACGAAAGAGCGGAAGAATATCTTGGAGAATACAAGTAAAATATGTAGTTATAAAAGTTTCGCCAGCCTTGTTGCCGGACAAGACCGAAAGAACTTCCCCTGCGAAATCCCTACGCACCACCCATTCTCCTTTCAAGCATAAGCCGTCAAATCAGTCACCCCCTGATGAATAACTACCCTAAAATAAAAACCAGTCATTTTCAAAGCAAAGCGAGAAAATGGCAGAAATCAGCAAAGAAAACCGCGTAATGAAACGCTGTGTATTATCGCATACACATAGCATTTTTCAGATATACAGAAATAATAAGGAGGAGAGCAAAATGCTTTTTATCGAATACCCGAAATGCACAACCTGTAAAAAAGCCAAAAAATGGCTTGACGAAAAAGGCGTAGAATATACCGACAGACATATCAAGGAGGAAAACCCGACATTTGAGGAGCTTTCAGAATGGGTAAAGAAGAGCGGACTTCCGGTGAAGAAATTTTTCAATACCAGCGGAATGCTGTACCGGGAGATGCAGCTCAAGGATAAGCTTGCAGAAATGACCGATGATGAAATGCTCAGACTTCTTTCGACAGACGGAATGCTCGTCAAGCGTCCGTTGATAGTTGATGAAGAAACCGTACTTGTAGGCTTCAAGGAAGCGCAGTGGCAGGAAAATCTGCTGAAATGAGACCCGGCAGCCGATAATACAAGGGATGAGATGATCTGACCCATCCCGTCAGCCGATAAATGGAGAAAAGAAATGAAAGATTTTTTACCCGTTACCCGTGAGGATATGATAAACAGAGGATGGGATCAGGTGGATTTTACATATGTTATCGGAGATGCATATGTTGACCATCCCTCCTTCGGACCTGCGATAATAAGCCGCGTGCTTGAATCAGAGGGATACCGCATTGGTATAATATCGCAGCCCGACTGGAAGGATCCCGAAAGCATAAATGTATTCGGTGAGCCAAGACTGGGCTTTCTTGTTTCTGCGGGAAATATGGATTCAATGGTAAATCATTATTCGGTTTCCAAGAAAAGACGTTCAAAGGACTATTTCACCGCCGGCGGAGTAATGGGAAAGCGTCCTGATCATGCCACCGTTGTATATGGAAATCTCATACGACAGCTGTATAAGAAAAAGCCGATAATTATAGGCGGCATCGAAGCAAGCCTCAGGAGAATGGCGCATTATGATTACTGGGACGACAGCCTTCGCCGTTCCGTTCTGCTGGATTCACAGGCGGATATTCTGTCATACGGAATGGGGGAGAGATCTGTAACTGAGATAGCAGCTGCGCTCAACAGCGGCATACCTGTTAAGGAGATAACCTTTGTCAAGGGAACGGTATATAAAACAAAGACTCTTGATGATCTGTATGATTATATAACACTTCCGTCATATGAGGAGCTTATTTCTGATAAGCTGAATTATGCAAAGAGCTTTTACATACAGTATTGTAATACGGATGCATTTTCCGGAAAATGCCTTGTGGAACCCTATGGCGGCGATTGCTTTGTTGTCCAGAACCCTATGTCACTGCCCCTTTCAACAGAAGAAATGGACAGAGTATACGCGCTGCCCTATATGAGAAACTATCATCCCTGTTATGAAAAGGACGGGGGCATAGATGCGATAAAGGAAGTCAAATTCAGCCTGATAAGCAACAGAGGCTGCTACGGCGGCTGTAATTTCTGCGCTCTTACCTTCCATCAGGGCAGGATAATCCAGACAAGAAGCCATGAATCAATAATCGAGGAAGCAAAGATCATCATAGACGACCCGGAATTCAAGGGCTATATCCATGACGTAGGAGGACCCACCGCAAATTTCAGACAGCCCGCCTGTAAAAAGCAGCTGACACGCGGCGTATGCACAAACCGCCAGTGTCTTTTCCCGAAGCCCTGTCCTAATCTTGAGGTGGATCACAGCGATTATCTTGATCTTCTGAGAAAGCTCAGAGCGCTGCCTGGTGTCAAAAAGGTTTTCATACGTTCGGGGATACGCTTTGATTATGTAATGGCAGATCCTGATGATACATTTTTCAAGGAAATGTGTATGCATCATGTCAGCGGTCAGCTCAAGGTAGCTCCGGAGCATATTTCAGACGCTGTACTGAAAACCCTTGGCAAACCTGAAAACAGTGTCTATCAGGCATTCTGCAAAAAATATGCAGCCATAAATAAAAAGCTTGGCAAGCCCCAGTATCTTGTACCGTATCTGATGTCATCCCATCCCGGTTCGACATTGAAGGAAGCGATAGAGCTTGCCGAATATCTCCGTGATAATCACCTCAGCCCCGAGCAGGTACAGGACTTTTATCCCACTCCGTCAACTATCTCCACCTGTATGTATTTTACCGGAGTGGATCCCCGCACCATGAAGCCGGTGTTTGTGGAGCATAACCCCCACGGCAAAGCAATGCAGAGAGCGCTGATACAGTATAAGAATCCGAAAAACTATGAGCTTGTCCATGAAGCCCTTGAAAAAGCAGGGCGGACTGATCTCATCGGATTTGACAAGAAATGCCTGATCCGTCCGAGAAACAGCTCCGACCCGGCATTCAGAAAAAAGGAGAATCCCAGATCGTCAAAACCAAGCCGCCCGAAAACAAAAGCAGAGGAAAAATACGGCATTTCCTTTGAAAAATACGACAGCATACAAAAGGACGCAAGAGAAACAGCCAGACAAAACGCCGCCCGAAGAAGAAAGAAAAGGTGAAAATATTATCAGGATCAGAGCAGTGAAGCATCCGGATATCCGGGCAAAATATCATCCTGATTCTGACTTTTTTCATCATAAAAAAGTCATTAAAAAATAATTTCCGATTTATTTCCAAATTGTAAATTCGGTGTTTTGCGATACGAAATTTATTGATTTTTTGTATGAAATATGGTAATATATTGTCAGTACGATAAATATCGACAAAGTTTTAACGATCCTGTCTGATGACCCGATATCAGGTCAAACGCTAAGGCAAGAGCCAAACACAAAGCAGGCTGTTAACAACTGCTTTTGCAGGATATAAAACGATTATGATCGGTATATCGTCAATTGGAGGTGTGAAAACTATGTTGGAAGTATGGTTGATTGTTATCGTTGTAGCCGTTGTGTTGGAGATACTGACCCAGGTTCAGCTTGTGACGATATGGGCAGCACTTGGCGGAATAGTCGCGCTGATATGCGATGTATGCCATGTTGATTCTACGATACAGATAATAGTTTTCTTTGCTGTCACATTCCTGTCTCTGGCGCTTACACGTCCGTTTGTCAGGAAGCTGACAAAGAATCTCAAGAATACAGCTACAAACGCCGACATGAACATCGGCAAAACCGGACTTGTCACAAAGATCGTCGATGAGTCGACCGGAGTATTCAGAGTCACAGTTGCCGGAGCTGACTGGTCAGCAAAGACTGAAGGGGATCAGGTTCCCGAGGTCGGCGCATCAGTCAAGGTAGAGAGGATAGAAGGCGTAAAGCTTATCGTATCCGTTATTTAAGAAATGAGGTAATGTTTTATGGAACCCGGAATCATTGCGTTAATAGTAATTGGTGTAATACTTTTGATCGTTATTGTCAGGAATATAAATGTTGTTCCTCAGTCTAATGCATATGTAATTGAAAGACTTGGTACCTTCTATGCGATCTGGTACAACGGCATTCATGTGAAGATCCCCTTCCTTGACAGAGTAGCAAGAAAGGTATCCCTCAAGGAGCAGGTTGTAGACTTTGAACCGCAGTCGGTTATCACAAGAGATAACGTATCCATGAAGATCGATACAGTTGTATATTATCAGATCACTGACCCGAGACTTTACACCTACGGTGTTGAAAGTCCTATCATGGCAATTGAAACACTTTGCGCAACAACACTCAGAAATATCATCGGTGAACTCGAGCTTGACAGCACGCTTACATCCCGTGATAACATCAATGCCCGTATCCGTGAGATCCTTGACGAAGCTACAGATCCCTGGGGCATCAAGGTAAAGAGAGTTGAGCTGAAGAACATTCTCCCGCCCCGTGAGATACAGGTAGCGATGGAGAAGCAGATGAAGGCAGAGCGTGAACGTCGTGCAAGGATCCTTGACGCAGAAGGTGAAAAGACCAGCCAGATCCTTGTTGCAGAAGGTCATAAGGAAGCAGCTATCCTTCGCGCTGACGCTATCAGAGAGACAAAGATCCGTGAAGCACAGGGTGAAGCTGAGGCTATCCTCGCAGTACAGAAGGCATATGCAGACAGCTTGCGTATGTTGAACGAAGCAGCTCCGACCGATAAGGTCATTGCCCTCAAGAGCCTGGAGGCATTTGAGAAGGCTGCTGACGGCAGAGCTACAAAGATCATTATCCCGTCCGAGATCCAGTCAATGGCAAGCCTTGCAACCTCACTGAAGGAGCTTGCAGTTGACGGCGAGATCGACAAAACACCCAAGGCAAGAAATAATGTAAATATCCCGAATATGGCAGCGCCGGATGCAGTTGATCCTGCACAGGCACAGGCTGCTCTCAGGGAAAGAGCAAGACAGGCTCTGCAGCAGAATGCTCCCAAGCCCCAGTGATTTTTCAAAGAAAAGCGCTGAAAACAGGGCAGCGGATAACCTGAAAAGTTCTTTGTATATGCTGTAGGCAAAATACAGTAATATATGCTGTCAAAAAGCAAGGTTGATTTCAAATTAGCCTTGCTTTTTTTGCGTTTATAATGTAAAATGGTATACGGAATATTTTATTCATACCAAACGATCTGCTTGCAGGTCGAAGGGCTTTTTAAAGAAGGAGAGAAAAATATGTCTGAACAAAAAAAGGTAGCAGTTATCATGGGAAGCGACAGTGATTTTCCGACAGTATCAGGTGCGATCAAAACACTGGATCAGTACGGCGTACCCTTTGAGGTGCATATCATGTCAGCCCACCGTACACCGCAGGAGGCTGCTGAGTTTTCCGCAAATGCAAGAGCAAACGGATTCGGCGTTATCATTGCCGCAGCAGGTAAGGCAGCGCATCTTGCAGGCGTTCTTGCAGCGCATACGACCATTCCGGTAATAGGAATACCGATAAAATCCTCAACACTTGATGGTCTTGACGCGCTTTTAGCAACAGTTCAGATGCCCAAGGGCATTCCCGTAGCAACGGTTGCGATCGACGGCTCAGATAATGCTGCGATACTTGCTGTACAGATTCTTGCACTTTCTGACGATACCCTTGCAGAGAAGCTTGCTCAGGAAAAGATCAATATGAAAGACGGCGTTGCAAAGAAGGACGAAGCGATCCAGCAGCGTGTACAGGAGCTTCTCGGTAAATGAGCAAAACAGCTGAATACGAAGAAATGATGCAAGGCGGCGGAGAAAAAAGCTTGCCCTGATGCAGCCATTTCAGTATCAGTGAAAAGCTGAAAAAATCCTGAATAAAGGAGAATACTATGTCTGAGTTACATGACGAATGTGGTGTTTTCGGCATTTATAAAAATGACGAGGATATTAATATAGTAGACGAGACCTATCTTGCGCTTTATGCTTTGCAGCACAGAGGTCAGATAGGCGCTGGAATAGCAGTCAATAATAATGGCACAATGACCTATTATAAGGATCACGGCATGATACCGGAGGCGCTTCCCGAGTCCGAGCTGAATCGTCTCGGGTCTGGCAATATGGCGATCGGTCATGTCAAATATTCCTCCGGCGAAGCCGTAGATCATGAAAACCTTGCTCCCCTTGTTATGAGATATATCAAGGGACAGCTTGCGATCTGCATTAACGGCTCGATCACAAACTTTCACGAGCTGAGGGAAGAGCTTCAGCAGGGTGCAGCTATCTTCCAGTCAAACGGAGATACCGAGGTCATTTCATATCTTATAGCAAGAGCGAGGATCAATTCTGCTTCCATAGAAGATGCAGTGATCGAAGCAGTAAATAAGCTGTGCGGAGCATTTGCGATCGTGCTGATGTCGCCAAGCAAGCTTATCGCTGTTCGTGATCCCATGGGAATACGTCCTCTTTGCTATGGAAAAATAGGGGAAAGCTATGTATTCACATCAGAATCATGTGTTTTCGACAGCCTTGGCGGAGAGTTCATCCGTGATGTAGAGCCGGGTGAAATGATCGTAGCTGACGATAAGGGCATCCATAGCTACAGATATGCAGAAAAGAAAAAGACAGCTCTTTGTCTTTTTGAATATGTATATTTCTCACGCCCCGACAGTGTTATTGACGGTGTATCAGTTGCAAAGGCAAGACAGCGCGCAGGAAAGCTCCTTGCAAAGCAGCATCCGGTCGAAGCTGATTTTGTATGCGGAGTTCCGGACTGCGGCATTGAATCTGCGATTGGATATTCAATGGAATCCGGCATCAGATATGCCACAGGCCTTATCAAGAATAAATATATAGGCCGTGCATTCAATAACCGCAAGAAAAATAACGAATATCTTATGAGAATAAAGCTTAATGCTTTGAAGCATAATGTCGAGGGCAAAAGAGTAATCGTAATAGATGATTCAATGCTGAAAGGCTTCACAGCAAAGCATATCGTTGATCTTCTCAGAGCGGCAGGAGCAAAAGAGGTGCATATGCGCATAGCTTCGCCCATGTTCAGGAACCCCTGCTATCTGACCAGCGATACAACGCCAAAGGAGGATCTCATCGCTTCAAAGATGACAAACGAAGAGATCTGCAGCTTTATAGGCGCAGACACCCTTGGCTTCCTGTCACCGGAAAGTCTGCATGAGATCGCAAAGGAATGCGAGCTTGACTTCTGTGATGCCTGCTTTACAGGGAACTATCCCCTTGATATCACAGACCCCTCAAGATCAGATAAGTATTCTCATAAGCTCAAGCCCCAGTCCCAGTCCGGGACAGAATAAGAGATGTTTGGGTTTTTGATAAATAATCAGATATCATGGCTTGAGAAATAAATAAATAATGCGGTATATCCGCTTGGAGGTTAAAATAATGAAAAGCTTTAGTGACAGCTATAAGGCAGCAGGCGTAGACGTAACCGCAGGCTACAGATCCGTAGAGCTTATGAAAGAGCACGTTGCAAGGACAAAGACACCCGGTGTGCTTGCAGGCATAGGCGGTTTCGGAGGACTTTTTGAAGTCGATACAACAGGAATAGAGCATCCTGTGCTTGTATCCGGAACAGACGGCGTAGGAACAAAGCTCAAGGTAGCTATGCTTCTTGACAAGCATGATACTATCGGTATCGACTGTGTAGCCATGTGTGTAAACGATATAATCTGCTGCGGCGCAAAGCCCCAGTTTTTCCTTGATTATATAGCGATCGGCAAGAACTACCCCGAGAAGGTAGCCGACATAGTAAAAGGCGTTGCCGAGGGCTGTGTTCAGAGCGGATGCGCCCTTGTGGGCGGAGAGACCGCAGAGCATCCCGGCATGATGCCTGAGGATGACTATGACCTTGCAGGCTTCTCAGTAGGCGTAGTTGATAAAGAGAAGATACTGAAGCCCGAAACACAGAACGCAGGCGATGTAATGATCGCAATAAAATCCAGCGGTGTACATTCAAACGGTTTTTCTCTTGTGCGCAAGGTATTTGACATCAGCACAAAGGAAAGCATCTCAAAATATTATGACGAGCTTGGAATGACGCTCGGCGAAGCTTTGCTCACTCCCACAAGAATTTATGTAAAAGCAATTCTTGCGCTGATCGATAGCGTAAAGGTGAAGTCAATTTCACATATCACCGGCGGCGGCTTCTATGAGAACATCCCGCGCTCACTTCCGGATGGTCTTGCAGCAAAGATCAGACGCAGCGACGTTCAGGTACTTCCCATATTCGAGCTTATCGCAAAGACCGGAAATATTCCCGAGAGAGATATGTTCAATACCTTCAATATGGGCGTAGGCATGACAGTAGTTGTTGATAAGGCAGACGCTGAGAAAGCGGTGGAGGTACTCAAGGCTGCCGGAGAGGATGCATATATCCTTGGGGAGCTTGTTGAAAGCGATGAGGGAGTAATCATCGAATACTGATCCTTTTCAGATGAGAGGAAGTAAAAGCAATATGAAAAACATAATCGTACTCGTATCCGGAGGCGGAACGAATCTGCAGGCTCTTATAGATTCCCAGGAAAGAGGAGATATAAAGGGCGGAAGGATCACCTGTGTGATATCCTCAAAGCCCGGAGCATACGCCCTGGAGAGAGCCGCAAAGCATAATATAAAGACCCGTGTCATTGCGCGCAGGGACTATTCTGACACAATTGAGTACAGCAGAGCAATTCTTTCAGCGCTTGACGAAGAAAAGGCAGACCTTGTTGTATATGCAGGCTTCATGACCATACTTGACGAGCTTGTGGTAAAGGCATATCCAAATAAGATGATGAATGTTCATCCTGCGCTGATACCCAGCTTCTGCGGAAAGGGCTATTATGGTCTGAGAGTGCACGAGGAGGTACTGAAAAAGGGAGTCAAGCTCACAGGCGCAACTGTACATTTTGTAACAGAGGTCTGTGACGGAGGTCCTATCATCCTCCAGAAAGCAGTTGAGATCCAGGACGGCGATACCCCTGAGATCCTCCAGAAAAGAGTAATGGAGCAGGCAGAATGGAAAATACTTCCGCAGGCTGTATCCCTTTTCTGCGAAGATAAGCTTGAAGTCAGAGATGGAATAGTACATATAAAAAACTGAAAGGAGCAGCAGCATGACAGATTTAGTTAAGGAAATATCCTCTACCACATATCCGGGAAGAGGTATCATCATCGGAAAAAGCGAGGACGGCACAAAAGCTGTCATCGGGTATTTTATCATGGGCAGAAGCACAAACAGCAGAAACAGAGTTTTTGTAAAAGAGGGCAGGGATCTCAAAACCCAGGCATTTGATCCCTCACTGCTCAGCGACCCGTCACTTATAATCTATGCGCCTGTCCGCACACTGGAGGGCAGCACAGTTGTAACAAACGGCGACCAGACCGATACAGTAAGAGATTTCATTCTTGAAGGCAAAAGCTTCGAGGATGCGCTCAGAACCAGAACCTTTGAGCCGGATCCCCCGAACTTCACACCCAGGATCTCCGGAATACTTGATTTTGCTGACGGTGATTTTTCATATAAGATGTCCATACTCAAGAGCAACGAAGGCAGAGAAGCATCTGCGCTCCGTTTCTTCTTTGAATACGCTCAGCCCGTTGCCGGCGAGGGTCATTTCATACATACATATAAATGCGACGGCAACCCGATCCCGTCCTTTGAAGGCGAGCCTACACTTGTTGATATCAAGGGAGATATTGATACATTTACAAACAATGTATGGAATGCTCTTAACGAGGATAATAAGGTTTCACTTTATACAAGATTTATTGATCTCAAAACCGGCGAATTTGAGGACAGGATAGTAAATAAGAATGTATGATCCCTGTAAAGTTTTTCACTTCACATAAAAACAGAGAGGAGAAAAAATAAAATGAACGAATTAGAACTGAAATACGGCTGTAACCCTAACCAGAAGCCGTCAAAGATATTCATGGAGGATGGAAGAGAGCTTCCTGTAACCGTACTCAACGGCAGACCCGGATATATCAATTTCCTTGATGCCTTCAACAGCTGGCAGTTAGTAAGCGAGCTTAAAGCTGCAACCGGACTTCCTGCAGCAGCATCCTTCAAGCATGTAAGCCCTGCAGGTGCAGCAGTTGCAACAGAGCTTTCAGACACACTCAAGAAGATCTATTTTGTAGACGATCTGGAGCTTTCACCCATAGCAAGCGCATATGCAAAGGCAAGAGGCGCAGACAGAATGTCATCCTACGGCGACTGGGTAGCTCTTTCAGACACCTGTGATAAGCAGACAGCACTTCTTCTCCAGAGAGAGGTATCCGACGGCATTATTGCTCCCGATTACACAGATGAGGCTCTTGAGATACTCAAATCAAAGCGCAAGGGCACATATAATATTGTAAAGGTAGATGCTTCATATGTTCCCGCAGAGATCGAGCATAAGCAAGTTTTCGGCATTACATTTGAGCAGGGCAGAAATAACCTGAAAATAGATGCTGATATGCTTACAAATATCGTCACAGAGAACAAAGAATTTACAGACGAAGCAAAAAGAGATCTTATCATTGCGCTTATCACACTCAAATATACACAGTCAAATTCCGTATGCTATGCAAAGGACGGACAGGCTATCGGCGTAGGCGCAGGTCAGCAGTCGAGAATACATTGCACAAGACTTGCCGGCAATAAGGCTGATATCTGGTATCTGCGTCAGAATCCGAAGGTACTTGCGCTTCCCTTCAGAGATGACATCAGAAGACCCGACAGAGATAATACCATTGACGTATATATTTCAGACGACTATGAGGACGTACTTGCAGACGGCATCTGGGAGCAGTTCTTCACTGTAAAGCCCGAGCCCCTTACAAGAGAAGAGAAGAAGCAGTGGCTCAGTACGTTCAGCGGAGTATCATTGGGCAGCGATGCATTCTTCCCCTTCGGCGATAATATCGAAAGAGCAAAGCGCAGCGGCGTTCAGTATATAGCACAGCCCGGCGGTTCGATCCGTGACGACAATGTTATTGATACCTGCAATAAATACGGTATGACAATGGCATTCACCGGTATCCGTCTTTTCCATCATTGATACGGAGGTAGCCACATGAAAATTCTTGTAGTAGGCAGCGGCGGACGTGAGCATACGATCATCCGCAAGCTTAAAGAAAGCCCGAAGGTAGATAAAATATACGCTGCCCCCGGCAACGGCGGTATCTCCAGAGACGCTGAATGTGTAAATATCGGCGTAATGGATAAAGAGGGCATGGTAAAGTTTGCAAAGGATAACGAAATAGACCTTGTATTCGTTGCCCCGGATGATCCCCTTGCAGACGGCATGGTAGATACTCTGACAGCTAATGATATCAGAGCCTTCGGTCCCCGTTCAGAAGCTGCGATCATTGAAAGCAGCAAGGTTTTTTCAAAGAACCTGATGAAAAAATACGGTATCCCCACAGCAAAATACGAGGTATTCTCCGAGCCTGAAAAAGCAATGGAATACATCGAGGCAGAGGGAAAATATCCTGTAGTTATCAAAGCTGACGGACTTGCTCTGGGCAAGGGCGTTATCATTGCGCAGAACCATGACGAGGCTGCCGCAGCAGTAAAGGAGATAATGGAGGACAAAAAATTCGGTGATTCCGGCAACAATGTAGTTGTAGAGGAATTCCTCACCGGTCCGGAGGTTTCTGTTCTTGCATTTACAGACGGTATTGCTCTCAAGCCCATGGTATCATCAAAGGATCACAAAAGAGCATATGATAATGACGAAGGTCTTAACACAGGCGGTATGGGAACTATCAGCCCGAACCCCTACTATACAGATGAAATTGCCGAGATCTGCCGCAAGACCATCTTTGAGCCGACAGTTTCCGCAATGAACAGCGAAAACCGTACCTTCAAGGGCTGTCTTTATTTCGGACTGATGATCACACCCGATGGTCCGAAGGTTATCGAATATAATGCCCGTTTCGGCGATCCTGAGGCTCAGGTCGTACTTCCGAGACTCAAGACCGATCTTGTGGATATCATCGAAGCTGTAATTGATGAAAAGCTTTCGCAGGTCAATATTGAGTGGTCAACTGAAGCAACAGCCTGTGTTGTAATGGCATCAGGCGGCTATCCTCTTGCATATAAAAAGGGTATAGAGATCACCGGACTTGATGAAAACGGACAGATCGAGGGCGCTACTGTTTATCATGCAGGAACAAAATATGAAAACGGAAAATTCTATACAAACGGCGGCCGTGTTCTGGGTGTCACCGCATCCGGAAGCACACTTGACGCTGCCCTTGAAAAAGCATATTCAGCTGTGGAAAAGATAAGCTTTGAGGGCGCTCACTACAGAACGGATATCGGCAAAACGAAATAATTTTGCCGGACATCCGGATAAAAAGTGCATAGCCCAGGAATATGCAGCTTTTCCGAAGTATTATGCGACTGAAAAAAGAAAGAACCCTGAGAGGAGAGAAGTCTGCCTCTTACGGTTCTTTTCTTTTGCGCAGGGGGAATTACAGCTCCTGCAAATTATTGATTTTGAAATATCCGGATATGCTTTGATTCAAAAATAACAGAAAGTGACAATTTGCACTTTATATGACATAATCCGGGCATACGGGTCTTGAAAATATAAGCAATAAGTGAAAAATAGATACTATTATGTTGTTTTTCGTCGAAATTACTTGATTTTTCAGAAGATTTATGGTTAAATATTAATAAATTGTGTTTGCAAAGGGGGGCTGAAATTGGCAAAGGATATCATTGAAGCTATCCTGAAGACAGAGGAAGAATGCAGAAACAAAGAAAACGAGGCTAAAAAAAGATCCGAGGAAAAAAAGCTTTCTGCAAAAAGCGATGCCGAAAAATGCATTTCAGATGCAAAAAAGGATGTTGAGAAAATGCTTGCAGATGATAAAGAGGCTGTCAGCAAAAGTATTGACATCAGACTGAAAAAAGAAAGCGAAAAAGCAGAGAAGGAATGCTCTGTTCTTTCACAGAAGGCTGACAAAAACCGCAGCAATGTAATAAATAAGGCTGTGGAGATCCTTGCAAAATAGCATTTCTGTCAGCAAAGGGAGGATGCCGGAGGAAGCTTCTGCGGTGTCAGCCCGGAATGGATAATATTATGAAGCGTGGTGATAATATTTGGCTAAATTAAAAATGAAGAGCGTCAGGATAGTAGCCCTGAAAAAGGATCGAAAAAGGATCCTTGAGCATCTTCAGAACAGCTCGCTTGTTCAGGTAAAGCATAACGATGTACCCCAGGAAGGCTTTTCAAGGATAGATACCGCTTCACAGCTCCAGCAGTTTGAAAGAAATACGGCGCTGATGGCTCAGGCGATAAAGATACTGAATAATGTCGCTCCCGAGAAAAAGGGTCTGCTTGCTTCACTCAAGGGCAGACGCGAGGTTGATCCGGAGGATATCGGAAAGATAGCCGCTGCTTCACCGAAGATCATCGGAATGTGCAATAAGATCGTTGATCTTGAAAAGCAGAGAGCTGATATCGCTGCCGAGAGAGTAAGGATAAGGACCCTTATTGCTCAGCTTGAGCCATGGAAGGATCTTGATATTCCCTTGAATACGCCTGATACGGCAACTACAGCGGTATATATCGGAACTTTTCCGAGGATGTTTGATGATGTAACGCTTTCAGAGGCGCTTGCAGCGGATGAGGAGCTTATATTTGATTATGAGATCTTCTTTTCATCTGCCAGCCTGAGCTGCTGCGTTATATATGTGCCAAAGGCGCAAAAAGAAAAAGCCGAAAACCTGCTGAGGACGCTTGGTTTCACAAGACCGCTCAATCCCACCTCAAGAACTCCGTCTGTCAAGATAAAGAATCTTGAAAAGCGTGATGACGAGCTTGTAAAGAAGCTTAGCGAAACCACCGAAGCGATAAGGAAATACGGCAAATACAGAAGTGCGATCAATGATACACAGGATTATTATCTTCTTCGTTCAGATAAATACAAGGTAATTTCCGAGCTTGATCAGAGCAGCTGTACATTCATTCTTTACGGATATGTACCTGAGATCGACCAGGAAAAGCTTGAATCTATCTGTCTCAGGGCAGCTGATTGTATCGTTGAATTCGGAGAAGCAGGGGAGGACGCACCTGTCAAGCTCAGAAACAATAAATTTTCCGAGCCTGCCGAAAGCATTGTAACTATGTATTCTTCTCCGTCAAGAGAGGATATCGACCCGACACCTGTAATGGCATTTTTCTTTTATTTCTTCTTTGGAATGATGTTTTCAGATGCGGGATATGGTCTGCTGCTGGTTATCGGCACAGCCATAGGATTAAAGGTGCTCAAGCCCGATAAACCCATGAGAAACAATCTCAAGCTGTTTCAATACTGCGGAATAGCAACCATATTCTGGGGACTTGTTTTCGGAAGCATCTTCGGCGATGCGCCGGCAGTATTCTATAAGATGTTTACAGGAAATGAAATAACCATGGCTCAGCTTTTGCCGTGGCCGGTGCTGGATACACAGAAGGACGCTCTTACAATAATGATCCTGTCCATAGCGCTGGGACTTGTTCATATCCTTGTAGGTATGAGCTGTAAATTCTATGTTTGTCTCAAGCATAAGAAATATGCGGAAGCATTTTTTGATACAGGCCTGTGGATGACGATGCTTATCGGCTTTGCGATACTTGCAGCCGGAATGGCAACCCTTCCGATCCTTATGACCATCGGCGCAGGTATAGCAATTGCATCAGCAGTGGGACTTATACTGACTCAGGGAAGAGCGAGCAAGAATATCTTCGGAAAGCTTCTCGGAGGTGTCGGCTCACTTTATGATATCACAAGCTATATCAGTGACCTTCTCAGCTATTCCCGTCTGCTTGCTCTCGGACTTACAACGGGAGTTATGGCGCAGGTATTCAATATGCTTTCCACACTCATGGGAACCAATGTGTTCGGCATAGTCTTTATGATAGTAATTTTCATAGCAGGCCATGCTATCACGATCGGACTGAACGCTCTGGGATCATATGTTCATACGATGCGACTCCAGTATGTTGAGATGTTCAGCAAATTCTATGACGGCGGCGGAAAGAAGTTTGAACCCTTCACCGTCAATAACGGTAAAAATTTCAAATTAAAAGATTCTGATAAATAATAATTTTTTGGAGGTTATCAATTATGTATGGATTAGTTTTTGCAATTTTAGCTGCTTCAATAGCAACGGTACTTTCAGGTATAGGCTCAGCAAAGGGCGTAGGCGGAGCTGCACAGACAGCAATGGGCGTTCTTTCTGAGGACAGCTCAATGTTCGGTAAGATGCTGGTTCTTACACTTCTTCCCGGTACACAGGGTCTTTACGGCTTTATCGTAGGCTTCCTTATCATGATCAACTGCGGTGTTCTCGGCGGCGAAATGCCCACACTCATCCAGGGTCTTGGTTATGTAGCAGCTTCACTTGCTATCGGTTTCGGCGGAATGATCTCCGGTTTTGCACAGGGTAAAGCTTCTGTTGCAGGTATTTCAATGTGCGCAAAGGACGAGTCCAACTTCTCAAAGGCAATGGTATCCATCACACTGGTTGAGATCTACGCTCTTCTTGCTTTCATTGTTTCGCTTCTTATGGTAATTTCTATCCCCAATCTTAAGTAATAACTGTTAACGACACCATAATATTATGAAGGCGGGTGAACATATGGGCAACGATGAAAAGATACTTTCGGTCATCAGACAGGAGAGCGAAGCGAAGATAAAAGCTCTTGATGAAGATGCCGAGAAGGTGTATCTTGAAATAACCGGTGAAGCCGGCAAAAAGGCGCAGGAGATCAGACGCGGCGGCGAGCATAAAGTTCAGCTCCAGGCAGATAATCTTCTGAAAGCCTTCCAGAGCAGGGCAGACCTGGAAAGGCGTAATGCGTTACTCAGAACCAAGCGTAAGGAAATAGAAAAAACTATTGAAATGCTGCACGATCACATAATATCCATGAATGAAAAGGATTATTTCAAATATATACTCAGACTGATCAAAAATCTCGAGGATACAAACGGTGTATTATTTTTCTGCAGCAAGGATCTGAAAAGGATGCCGAAGAATTTTTCTCTTGTTCTTGTGGATCATAATATCGAGGCAAAGATCTCCGAAACCCCTGATGACAGCATCGAGGGCGGATTTATCCTCAAGCACGGAGATATAGAGGAAAATATGAGCATAGCATCCCTTATCGAGGAAAAAAGAGAGCAGCTTGAGGATATGATCGGCTCAGAGCTTTTTAAGGATTAAGGGGGAATTTATATGTCATTATCGTATGAATTTTCCATTGGTTCCGTAAGAGCGAGGGAGAACAGGCTCCTGAAAAAGGCTGATCTTGAGCAGCTCATGAATATGAAAAGCGAAGCGGATATCGTGACATTTCTCAAGGACAAGGGATATCCGGACAGAGAATCCACTGCGCAGATGCTGGATGCTTCCAGAGATGATATGTGGACATATATCAGAAGCGTTGCGCCTGATATCAATATTTTTGAACCATTCTTTCTGCAGAATGACATCCATAATTTCAAGACCATTCTCAAGGGAGTAATGTTCAAAAAGAGCTATGAAGGTCTGCTTCTGTCACCGAATACGGTAGATCCTGAGCTTATCAAAAAAACTGTCGAAACAAGGAAATTCGATAAGCTTCCACAGTGGCTGAGAGAGCCTGCCGCAAAGGGCTATGAGCTTCTTGCTCATACCAAGGACGCAAGACTCAGCGACGGAGCTGTTGACAGAGCGCTTCTTGAAAGGCTTATCGCGCTGAGCAAGGCATCCCGTTCACATTTTCTTGAGGAGTATTTCAATACATTTGCATTCTACGCAAATATCAAAACAGCCCTCAGAGCTTCAAGAGCTAAGATAACAATGGAATTTCTTGAAGCTTCGCTATGTGAATGTGAAGGCTTTGACAAGGATAAGACCAAAAAGATGATAATGTCCGGCTTTGACAGACTGATAAAATACCTTGAGACTGTAAGCAGCTATGACTGCCGCACAGCCATCAGACTGTATAAGGAGAAGCCCTCCGAGTTTGAACGCTTTGTTGACAATAAGCTGATGAAGCTTGCAAGGGAGATGTGCCGACTTTCAAATGAAGGTCCCGAACCGCTTTTCGGATTTTACATCGGCTGTGAATACGAAAGAAAAGCGGTAAATATCATTTCCAACGGAGTCAGGACCAATACCGCACCCGAGATCATAAGAGAAAGGATGCGTGAAACATATGGTTAAAAACATAGCATTCATAGGTGACAGCGAAAGCGTAAAGGGCTTTTCTGCAGTAGGAATAGATGTTCATATCTGTGACGATTCCGCAGAGGCTGCGCAGACCCTCAAGCTTATCGCAGACAAAGAGATGTATGCAGTCATTTATATGACCGAGGAGCTTTTTGAAGCGTCCTCAAGAGAGGCGGCAAAGCTTTCCGCCCAGACCATACCGGCAGTTATCCCGATCCCCGGCGCAAGGGGCAATTCAGGTGTCGGCTCAAAGAGACTGTCATCCTTTGTTGAGAAGGCTGTCGGCTCTGATATTCTTTTCAAAAACTAAGGGCAGGCGCTGATTTTCAGTGTTATACCTGATAACGAATATGATCATGATGCGCAGTAAAAAACTGACGCAAACCAATAAATATCAGTTTCGCAAAAGCCCTTTTGCCGGGGCTTGCAGAGCGCAGAAATGATTCTGCGGCTGTGTTGAAGCAGCGAAACTCCTAAAAGGGGTGTAATAATTTGGCAAACGGAATTATAACAAAGGTCGCAGGACCTCTGGTTATAGCAGAGGGAATGCGAGATGCAAATATGTTTGACGTTGTGCGTGTAAGCAGCCAGAGGCTTATCGGCGAGATCATCGAAATGCACGGAGATCAGGCATCTATCCAGGTCTATGAGGAAACCTCAGGTCTTGGTCCCGGCGAGGAGGTTGAATCCACCGGAGCGCCGCTTTCTGTTGAGCTTGGTCCCGGACTTATCGGCGCTATTTACGATGGTATACAGCGTCCTCTTAACGAGATAATGAAGAAGGTCGGAAATAACCTTACCAGAGGTGTTGAGGTTCCGTCTCTTGACCATGAAAAGAAATGGCATTTTTATCCTTCTGTAAAGAAGGGCGATAAGGTAGTTGCCGGAGATGTTCTCGGAACGGTCCAGGAAACTCCCGCTGTTCTTCATAAGATCCTCGTGCCGAATAAGGTAAGCGGTACGGTAAAGGAAATCAGGGAAGGCGATTTCAATATTGACGAGACCGTAGCCGTACTTGATGACAACGGCAAAAATGCAAATGTATGCATGGCAACAAAGTGGCCCGTCCGTGTAGGCAGACCCTATAAGAGAAAGCTTTCTCCGGATATTCTTCTTACAACAGGACAGCGTACTATAGACACACTTTTCCCCATCGCAAAGGGCGGTGTTGCGGCAGTCCCCGGTCCCTTCGGTTCCGGTAAGACAGTAGTTCAGCACCAGCTTGCAAAATGGGCAGCTGCTGATATCATCGTATATATCGGCTGCGGCGAGCGCGGAAACGAAATGACGGACGTTCTTAACGAATTCCCTGAGCTGAAGGATCCGAGAACCGGAAACTCCCTCATGGAAAGAACCGTTCTTATTGCGAATACATCAGATATGCCTGTTGCAGCCCGTGAGGCATCAATTTATACAGGTATCACCATTGCTGAATATTTCAGAGATATGGGCTTTACAGTAGCGCTT
>ONNU01000235.1 GCA_900319255.1 uncultured Eubacteriales bacterium | reverse complement strand
GGAGAACCTTAAGAGGGGGGCGCCAGCCACCCTCTTGTGGTTCTCCTCTTTTGTCCGCAGCGGCAAAGCCGCTGCCCCCGGAAGAACCCAGCAATCAATAGAAGCCAGGGTATAAAGAATAAATCCCGAATCCTCTCACCATACCAATCCTCCGCGCGTTGGACTGAAAGCAGAAATCCGATAAAACCTATCCACGTGGAGCGCACCCAGCGGTCAGAAGAACTCATAATATAAAGAAAAACTGTAAAATCAGAAATACGAATGAAGCATGACTCCGGGCATTAAAGCAGAACATCGTATTCTATTTCCAAACGCAGCGTAGATGTCAGCCTTACGGATTCAGGTTATAGCTAAGAAAAAATTCTTTTGTCGTTTACTCATAGTATTATATTGTAGCCGTCCTCACCCCCGCACGGTATTTATAAAGGGCAGGAGCAGGGACGGCTGTTGTCTGATGATGATGTTATCAGTTGTGACTTTTCATTTTTTTCTTGTTGGTTTCCGGGAGCTTTTCTGTGTCGGTGTTGATCTCAATGTTGCTTTCACTTAGCCTGTTGATAAATTCGTCACAGATCTTCATTATAAGCTTATCAAACATTTCCTCGCCGAATAAGCGCTTTAAAAGCCTGATAAGCTCATTGCCGTATTCAGCATAGCGTTTTTCATCATTGCTGATAAGGCAGTAAACCTCCTCGTATCTGTCCTTGCAGTCATAGTATTCGTCAATGTTTTCTGTGTCGGGGAGCTGATAGGACAGGGCGCTGATATTGAAGGCATCGGTTATATCGCTGTCTTTTATGGTCTTTACAGCGGCTGTCTTTTTGTCAACGGTGATGATCTTTTTCAGCTCTGCCATATCCCTTGCTCTCCAGAGCAGCAGAGCATCTGCATCGCTGCCGTTGATCCTGACTGTGACCGGAACGGAAATTTCCAGCCCCTCTTCTATGGAGCTCATAGCGTCAGATGCATACAGCTTATCCATTCTCTCTTCAAATTTCATACCTACATCTCCTATCTCACAATATTGGCTGTGACATTAAGGGCGCACATATACATACATCTGGAAAGAAGCTCTCCGGATACGATACCCATAATGCCCATTCCTGTGTCATTGTAAACAAATTCGTTTCCGTCCTCGCTGACGCTGATAAGTGAAATGGCGTGAGCGCCGCTCTGACCGTTTCTCCAGAGCCTTCTGACATCCACCGTTACAATGGGGATCCTGCCCTGACGGATGATCTCCGCAAACAGCCTGAGAGTGCTTGCCTTGTCATATTTCACAGGAACTATTTTATTCGGACAGCCAAGATAATCGAGTATCTCCGCTCTGTTCTCTGTAGTAGTGCCGCCGCGTTCATTTCTGTTGGGCGAGGATAAATTTATGGAATCGAATACCTTCTGAGAGCAATGAAGCGCAGCCGAAATGGCTCTTGGCTCAGTGATCTGTCCTATTCCGCCAAAGGTCGCAAGATTGGCGCTCTGACAGATGCCGCAGGTTCCTCTTAAGGGGAATACGCTTTCGCCCTGTATCCTGATAAGCTTTTTATTGCTGGTCTCGGGATCGTTATATATGAGCCTCTGCTTTCCGAAAAGCTCTCTGTATTCAAATTTCTGCTGCGTCGCTTCAAGAGCTGCAGGGGGATTGGAATACCTGCCCAGACTCTTGTATTTTCCGTTTTTCCAGTCACTCAGTATCTTCGCATAATCGGGTTCCTTCAGCGTCATGCGGGTATGCTCAAGAAATGCATTTACTGCAGCAGCCTCCCAGATATACCGCTGCTCCTCAGTGATCCATTCAAGCTCATTTCCGGAAATGCCCTTCTGCCTGAGTACGCATTTCATATTGATAACATGATCGTCTACCCTTGAAAGCTTACTGCGCAAAGCGTAATATGAGATGATCTGATCGCTTCCCGAAGCTCCCTTTGCTGTGACGCCGGAGCCGGAGGATGCGGCTGTATCAGCGTCAGTATCATTTTCAGTATCACCCTCAGTATCATCAGCATCCGGAATATCTGTGTCCTCCGAAAGTTCTATCAGCTTATCTATCATTGAGTTGAAAACGGTTGAAAGCAGCTTGAAGATCACCGATGCGGCAAGATTTGCAAACAGGTCTGAAAAATTGATAAAGCCGTGAGCGATATTGCCGTCAGGGTTGATGCTGTCACGGACTGCGATGCTGCCTGTCACGATATAGTTATCATCGCTTTGAACTGTAAGCCTGCTGATAAGAGAATCGCAGCTGTGAAAGCCGTTATAATATATGCCGTTAACTATATTGGCATTTTCGCACACGGACATATTGCTGACATCAACAGTGAGGGTGCCGCCGTCATTTTCTGTAATGCCGGAAAAACGGTAGGCGGTATAATAATCCAGGGGTATCTGCTTATCCTCCGGCAGACTGATCTCCAGCTCAACATGATAAATGCACCAGACATTGCGGTGCAATACCCTATTGTTCAGACGAGCGCCGTCCTCGATCATATTCATACGCAGCTCACTCAGCTCGATCCTGCCTGAGAGAACCTTTACACCGCTGAAGCAGCCCTTTATATCATCGGTGCAGGCTTTGTTCATTTCTATAATGCTGTCTGTGTCAAGAGCTTTTATATCGCAGACATTCACCTTTGCAGGGGCAGCAGCGTTTGCAGTCAGCTCGTCCTCCTCCTCAAAGGGTATACCATTTTCCATAGCATAGCTTTCTGCATAGGATCCCTTTGCACCGGTGATGGTAAGCTGATAGCATTTGTTGAAGGCGTTATTTGCTATATGAGTAACGGTCTTGGGGATGGTGATATGCTTCAGACTGGTACAGCGTGAAAATGCATTGCTGCGTATCTCCTTTACGCCGTCCATCAGCCGTACATGGCTCAGGGAGGAGCAGCCTCTGAATGCGTTTTTATCAATAACGAGATCAAAGCCCATGGTCTCAAATGAGATCAGGGATGTACAATTCCAGAATGCGTTTTCTCCGATGCGCTCAAGATCGCTGTCGTAATGGCTGACGGTACGAAGCTCTGTGCAGCCCCAGAATGCGGAATCGCCGATTTCGATGAGATGATAGGGAAGGGAAATATTTGTGATAAAATCATTGTCCTTGAATGCCCGCTCTCCGATCTTTTCAATGCGGGTCTTGTCTATTTCATCCGGCATACTGACATTGCAGAGGTTTCCCCTGTAGCCGGTGATGGTAATATGATTATTTTCAAAGCAGTAGTCATAGTCATCCTTGATCTTCTCATTCTCCTGCTGTGTTGTAAGGAAATGAGCTGAGGGGAGAAGTGAGGATACCAGAGAGCCGCTGCCGTCATTTACAAGCGTTTTGCTGTGACTGCCTGCGATAAGCATATTTCCGTCAGCATCCACAGCGGCAGAAATATTTTCTCCCGCATATATCTCACGAACGGACGCCCAGGGCGTTACATCGCACTGACCGCAGCTGTTATCGCCAAAGGAAACGACCTTTCCGTCCCGGCGAAGCCCCAGGGCATGATCCCGCCCGGAGCAGATCTTTACAACGCCGTCCCATTGCCGGGCTGTTTCCCTTGTAAATTTATCCGTTCCGGAGACGGTTATTCCTCCATCCTCCCGGAGCTGCATCACAAAGCTTTCGCAGATACAAACATCCGGTATTATTTTTTTATCTTCATTCATACTGCTCATCCTCTTTGTATTTCCTTGACCGGCTTGCTGCCGATATCATTTAAACTTACGCCAAGACTTATTTCGATTATTTCGCCGAGAGTCTTGTTCTCACATTCCGCACGTATTTTATCCGGCGCGTTTTGCTGCTGCTGATCTATTCTTTCTTCCTCTGCCAGCAGCTCTTCATAGGAAGCCTCTTTTCTCACATTGTTTTTAGCAGTGCTGCTTTCTGCCGCCTGAGTGCTGACTGCCGGCGCAGCGTTTACCGCAGGGAGCGCAGATACAGCCGGAAGCTTTTCCAGAAGCTCCGGCGCCTTATCTATAAGCTCGCCTAGCTTTTTATACAGCCTGACCTTTTCATCACTGAGAAACTTCTCTGCTTCCTCATAGCTTACAGGGGTCTGGGATTCCAGATATTGAGGATAAAAATCATTGGTGAGATCATAGATCATTTCATGCACCTTCAGGTTCTGACCGATATCCCTGAGCTGGGCATAATTCAGTCCGTCTGTGGATTGTGAAATAATATTTGCAATGGTGTCGTCGATCCCCAGCTTTTTAAGCATTTTTGCTCTTTGCTCCTGACTGGGGGGGGACATAAACATGGTTCGCAGGCGCTTTCTCAGGGCGCTGGGCAGCCGATCCGGCTCCTTTTCGATAATCACCGCATAAATATAGGGAGGCTGGTCTTCCTTTGAATACATGCAAAGATATTTTTCAAGCCGCTTGTATACGGTTTCCATATTTTCATATCCGTCTGTGTTGTCAATGACCAGACAAAGAGCAAAATCCTCGCCGTATTCATTGAAGATGGCTTCCATAAAGCTGTGGATCACATCGTCCGTATAGGTGTCCCTGTTATTCTGATCAATATTCTGCTGTCGCTGATGCTCGTCGGCTTTCAGCTCTGTGTCAGAAAAGGAAAAGTCCTCTCCCGATAAAAACACGATATCATAATTATATTTGTTGACAAGGAATGCGCAAGCGATCTCTGCGGCGGTATGCTTTCCGCAGCCATCGGGACCTGATAATAATATCCCGTTCACCGATGAATGTTCGATGGTGTATTCGATGACCTCCTTCCAGCCGAAGGAATAATCCTCTATCGCTGCAATTTCCGTTACAAAAAGGTCTGCCTCCTTTGATTTCAGATCGGAATGTCTGCTCAGGATATCGTCCTTTCTGCAGTCGCTGATATTCAGAATGTTATTTATCCGCAGCCCGATGGCGTTTTTTAAAGCTTTGTCACTCAAATGCTCACCTCCCGGTCATAACTGTCAGCAGCGCGCAGCAGCATTACCGCTTCTCCTCAAATGCCTGTATCGAAGCCAGAATATCGCTCTTCTTTTCGGGAGTGACGATCTTCTGGGTATTGTCGAATATTTCCTTTGTAACGCAGATGCTGCCGTTTTCCATAGCCTGCCTTACAGCTTCATCGGATTCCTTCTGCATGATCCTGCCTTCGCTGTCATATACGGAGAATTTCTGTCTTGCTTCATTTTTGATGGTGATCTTTATCTTATCGGTTGTCCTTGCAAGATCCCTGAAGCTGTAGTTATCGGTAGAATCAGCCATATATTCGCTGTCAAAGCCGCTTTCAAAAGAAAGTCCCTTCAAAGCCTTATTGAAGTAATCAAGTCTGACCTCCTCTGAGGGAAGGGGAACAGGAACAAAGGTGATAATTCTTGAAAGCATTGCGTGCTCAACACGGTCGGGATAGTTTGTCGCAGCAAGGAATACAATGGGCTTATTGCTGTTTTTGATAAGATTATATGACTCCATGAATGCAACGCTCAGACGTTTTTCATGGCCCTCTGTGCTGCCCTCACGCTCAGCGCACATACTTTCAAATTCATCAAAATACATAATGCAGGGGGCATTGTCAACAGCCTCCTTGAAGGCTGTTTTTACTACCTTTTCACCTACGCCCACATAGCTGTCATGCACATCGGCTCCTGTAAGCTGCATGAATTTGAAGCCCTTGTCCATAAGCTCTCTTGCAACAGCCTCGATGAAATAGGATTTGCCTGTTCCGAAGGGACCGTAGAAAAGGAAGGATTTGAGCTTTGAAATTTTCAGGAAATCATCGGTCTCATCCCATCCGATATTGTCAAGAAGCTCCTCCTTGATGATCTTTTTCATTTCATCCATTCCCACAACATCATCAAGGGTATGATCGGGAGGATCCATATACCATTTTTCAATGGTTTCAGCCGAAACTTCCTCGCTGGCATTTCTTGTTCTGAAACCGGAGGCTGTAGTGGTGTAGCCTGCTTCATCTTTTGCGGCTTTTGAAGAAGCTGCATTTTGCGGAGCTGATGACGGGGCAGGTGCATTTGCGTCGGGGGAGTCAGCAGACTCTGCTGAGGAAGCGGAGGGATGGGGCTTTTTTTCCGGCTCCGGGTTAAGCATTCTGTAGATGTTCATGGCTTTTTTTTCGCACATTGCTGCGCGCTCTGACCACTGCTTATAGACATGCTTCTGGGCGGAATTGATATTGACGATCTTTCTTGCCGTTTCAGCAGCCTTCATATAACACTGGAATTCCTCCGGTGTAGGAGCATAGTTATTTCGTCTGTTGGTATTTTCTGCCTGACTGATAAATGAATTATAATCACGGCAGAGCTCAGACATTTCCTTCTCATAATATGTATTCATATTTTTCAGATCCTCCGTTCTTTCAGCTCTTGGGACCGGGCTTATAGCTGGTATTGCCTAATATAGCGTCGTTTATCAGCTGCTTTTTCAGCAGCTCATCACTGCTCTGCCATGAGGATGCGCCTGGTGTGCCGTATGAGGGATCAGGCATTTCCTGCGCATTGGAGCCCATTGAGGGGCGTTCGTTTTTCTTTTTGCGGGCTTCTGTGATAGTAGCCTGGATATCCCCTGATTCGATCAGATCATCGAGAAATTCGCTGACAAAGCCCTTCTTTTCCTCGATAAGATCAGAGGAATTAAGATAATCAAATTCCTTGCGCTTGGGCTTTCCGCCGGAGAAGGAGGGGAACTTTATCGCCTTTTCGCCGGTAATGCTCATGGTGGCAGCATCAAGAAGATCATAAGCCCGTGTCAGTGAGTCATATGTTCCGACACTCTGCAGCACATACATAGCCTCGTCCACAAGAATATATCCTACCGCAGCATCAATAAGCTGCTCCTTCTGGAATTCAACATTATTTCCGTTCATTATGCCCTGCTGTATCAGGCGGCTCAGGTCACGGACAGACCATTCATATTCCTTCTTGCAGATGCCCAGATCTCCGGCGCAGTTTGCCAGATCAACAGTAAGCTGAGCCTGCTTTGCTCTTTCCTTGTTGGCTTTTTTGTAATCGCTTTTTTTCTTCATAGCGGCAAGCTTTTTCTTTATATCGTTAAGCTTTTCTTTTACAGACATATTTTTACCTCCTGTCAGTTCGGGATCCTTTCACGGGTTCTGTTGGTTTCAGCCTGTTTTATCTGCTGTGTATTCTGGCTTTTAAGCTGCTGGAGCTGTTCCTCTGAGTAAAGCTGGAATTTTGAGCCGTAGGTGGTCTGTTCGTGGGTCTGCTGTCCTGCTTCCTCAAGCTGTTTCTCTCTTGCCAGCTCTACAAGCTTTTCAGCCTGATCGAAGAGCATATTCTTCATCTTCAGGCTGCCGGGAGCATTCTCAAGCTGATCTATCTTTGCGCTCATAGCGTTCATGGTGTTGACAAATTCATCAAACTGCTGATCTGCTCTGCCTGCCTCCTGGATGACCTCTTCAAGCATTGTGTTGTATTTATTCATCAGATCAGGATCGTTGGCTTCCGGAAGAGCGATAAGCTTTGCATTCATATTCTGGAGCATACCGTCCAGTCTTGCAAGCTTTTTGATATCAATATTGAACAGAAGCATCTGGAATTCGATGGCTGATTCCTCGATCCTCTGGTCTATCAGCTGCTTGCGGAGATCCAGCATTTCAGGCGTCCAGCCCGGATCGCTTATCTTTTTATCAATAGCCTCCATGACCAGCTGGTGATATGCGGGATCGTTCTTTATCCTTTCAGCGATCATTTCCTTATCGTTGCTGAGGACTTTGGTTTTTTCGTCTATCCTTGCCTTTTCATTCTCGATGTTTTTCTCGGTCTGGTCGAAGGATACGCAGCTGAGAAGATAATCTATCCACTGCTCAATATAATGATCTGTATTTTCAAGATAATCCTTGAGAAGCGGCTGGGGGATACTGGGAAGCGTATTTCTGATGCCGCCGATGGTCACCAGCAGCGCTCTGCAGGCTTCATGCGCAGTCTTTACATAGCCGGCGTTAAAAGCCTGCTTTGTAAGATGGGCAATAGCGAGAATGCCTCTGTCCAGCGAGCCTACCTTGATGCCGGTATAATCCTGGGTGTTATTGAGGATCATATCCCTGCTCTGCAGAATATAAAGCTCAAGATCACCATAGGGCTGATCCGGATTGGATTTCCTGTCAAGTACCTCCGCAGGGAGATCGCTCCTGCCGAAATTGATCTCATTGAGCACCTGGCTGATCTTTAATTCATTTTCAGCCCTTACATCGGTGACTTCCTTTGCGGCTTCCTCCATCATCTGCTGATGCTTGTTCTTTCTTTCTCTCATCCATGCGGAAACAGGGTTATTGCTGAGGATCGAGCCGCCTCTGTTTCTTGAAGTTTTTCCATGTGTCTGACTTGGTCTTGGCATTAGTAATAATTCTCCTTTCAGAAATAAATTTAACAAAATTATGCTTTTATCAGATCTGCCGGCAGCGTCGGCGCTGCGTCCGGGATCCCGGGGCAGTTTTTTACTGTGGGATGGCATAGGGAACAGGAGCCACCCGGGCTGCCTGATCTTCAATATCCCGGAGTTATTTTATTGGAAAGCTGTCAGGATCCGGGATATCCCGGGATAATTTCTTTTCCACGCCCCTGTATGCATCTGCGGCAAGGGAATCCTGACGGGATCTTTCGGAAAGCGCATTCATTTTTTGGGTAAAGGCATCTACCATATCTGAAAGCTTATCGAAATCGTTCTGTACTTCGTTTGCTTCATTAAGGGTAGCCTGCATGATATCATTCATTTTATCAAGCAGATTGGGATCATCAGGAACGGGTACGGATGTTACAAAGCCGTTGAGCTTTGAAGCCAGCCCCTTCAGCATCAGCATCCGCTTTTCCTCCAGCTCCAGCCTGTGGGCTTTGAACTGAACATTGGATTCTGCGATACGGGTCTGGATTATCATTTCAAAAAGCTCTATCAGCTCTCTGCTCCATGTTCTTCCGGACTGCGCAAAGGTCATGCTGTAATTATCAATGACGCTGCTCATCAGGGTAGGGGTCTGGATAATAACATCAGTTATCCTGTTTTTGGTTTCCTCCAGCGCATCCGATTCCTTTACAACAGCCTTTTTTGTCTGCTCAAGATTTATTTTTGTAATGTCGATCATATTCTTGACCGAAACATATGTATAGCAGTTGCTCATATACATAACGGATTTTTCCAGATATGCATCCCGTCTTGACGGCTCCGTTGTTATTTTCAGGTTTTCCCTGATCCTGAACAAGCCGTTGGCAAGACTGATCCTTGCGGAAACAGCCGTCTCCTTCAGACCGCTTGCGATGGAGCCTGCCAGCATTTTTGCTATGAGAAAGAGATAACGGTCGATCTCCGAAATATCAATATCAAAGGAATAATCATCATTTTCCATTCTTGTTATCATCTTGCGGATATTCGTTTCAAAATCTCCGTACTGCTGGAAAATGTTTTCCCGTTTTTCAAGAAATTCAGGGGGAAGCCTGCTGGCAGAAAAATCAATTGTTCTGAGCAGCCCCAGTATCACTCTGATATTCCGGCGGGAATCGGAGGTTATGACCTTTGACTGTTCCTCAAGGGAGCTGTTTCTCTTTTCAATATCGGCCTGTACCTGTTTCAAAAGAAGATCCGGGCCGGATCGGTTTTCCATTGTCATCCCTCCATTTTATGAATCGGAGCTGAAATCACACAGCTCGTCCAGTTCATCTGTATGATTGTGATTATTATTGTTATTTCCCGCGAAGATCAGATCTGCCAGATCGCTTGAGGTGAGGGTAGATGAGATCTCCATTGAAATGCGTTCAAAGTTGCCCTCTGCATCTGTCAGATTGGATTTGATGACATTCACAGTATCATCAAGGGTCTGGAGCTTGGCGTTGAAAAGGTCAATCTTATTTTTATCAAGCTGCGCAGTGAGAGAGGAGGGGTTGTAGTTTTTTCTGAGCTGGAAATATGCCTTTGACAGCTCGATATACATTTCAAGTATCCTGATCTTTTCCAGCACGCCGTCCTGCTTGCTTT
The DNA here is from genome assembly GCA_900319255.1 of uncultured Eubacteriales bacterium. Lineage (GTDB taxonomy): Bacteria > Bacillota > Clostridia > Oscillospirales > Acutalibacteraceae > UBA1213. Next base: position 7,849 of record ONNU01000235.1, on the reverse strand, counting down.
TTTCAACATACAGACAATTCACACAGCAAAGTATAGCCATAATTATTCGCGAGCAGGTCTCTTCATCGCCGTTATGCCTGACATTATCAAGCTTTGTGAAAAGGCTGTCGATCTTTCCGGAGACCGCGCTGTTGATCTCACGGTTTCCCGGAGAGCCGGATATTTCATATATCTCATTCAGATTATTGATAGCGTTATTATCATAGGTATCATATATTGCGCCTGGAATACAGAGCTTCATGCATTTTGTCTGGATGCTTTCGTCATTTCTTATGAACTGGAATTTTTTCACAATGCGGTCGGTCTTGTAATCATCCAGCTCTCCCGGACGGTTTCTTTCGTGATCCATGCTCCGGTGGTACAGCTCAGTCCAGATATTTTCATTCTGCAGCTGCTCATATATTTCCTTATAGGTAGGACACAGCAGGGGGAAATCTCCTTTGAAAAGCTTATGCTCTCTCATCCGCATATCGGGACGGTTAAGATATCTCGTCAGATAATTTGACATCAGACGGAGCTTTTCCTTTCCCAAATAACGGTTCTTGTATTCAAGCGCAACATAGGACACAAGATCGGTCATGCGCTCACGGGTATAATTATTCAGAAAAACGCACGCCTCCTGCTTGCTGCTTTTGAGGGACAGATAGATGTTTTCCACATTCTTCTGACTGCTCAGCTTTAAAACCGATTTTTCATTAAGATATTCAAAAACAGGACTTGAAAAAAGATAGTCGCTGTTTTTATCCGCATTATTTGATGCGATAAGGATGATGGAACCCTTGCAGTCGTTATTCTGATAGCTTTCGGCGATCTTTTTCAGGGTCTTTTTTTCGCCTTCCAGCAGGCTGCAGAAGCTTTCAAGCCTGAATACAACGGCGCAGGGATGATTTTTCCGTTCAAGCTGTTCAAGCAGCCATTCCGCAAAATATCTGTTCACGGATTTGAACAGGGGATTTTTATATTGCTTTGCATTGCTTTCGCCGTAGCTGATGACAACGGGCTTGTCGTCCCTGAGATCAACAAAATAGGTGATCTCGAATTTATCGTGCAGCCTGAAAAACAGATATTTGTTTATATCAGCCCGGAACAGAGAATCCCAGAAAATATCATCCGTTTCATTTGTAAAAACGAACTGTATCAATGCGGTCGGAGTGAACATCAGGTCACCTCCCTTTTTCTGATAGTCCGGGTCATTATTTCAGCAGGGGCATTGCATCGGATGAAACCGTATTGCCTGAGGTATCCCTGAATATCAGACGGAAATCAAAGCTTTCATCCAAAGAAATGCCCACCTGGATGGTCTCGGAGGGGAGATTGTTTATTTCAAGCGTAAGAATATAGTCCGGCTGACCCTCCACGGATACATTCAGCGTAACGGGGAATGTCTTTCTTGACAGAACATTGATGAACTTTACGTCAAGCCATTTTTCAGCGGACATCAGGGCGCCTGCATTTCCGAAGGGAAGCTTTTCCTCGCCCATATATTCAAGATCATTGTCATAATCGTAATTGTGGACTACCAGCGCAACATTGATCTTTTTTGCAAAATCGTTTCTGTATTTTGCTACTGTGGGCTGCAGAGCCTTTAGTCCTGCTTCGTAATCACCGGGTATCTCGACCACAGGGAAGCCGCATCTCGGGCAGACATTCTGCTCATGGATCGCATTACAAACCAAGCATTTCATATTAATTACCCTCCATATAATTGAACATCAGATCGGAATAAGAACGCATATCCTTTGAAAGCTTATGAAGATAATTTTCTATCTCATTCAGATCGCTGTTGATAGAATCCTCGATATCAGACGGCATAAAGTCAACTGTATCACATTCAAGAGTTTTCCTGAGCTTTTTGGAGGATTTATCAAGACTGTCCTTTATTTTCATTACAAGCTGTAATTTGTCGTTTATTATTACGGCTTTGCTTTTGAATTGCTCATTATTTATGAACCTTAGCTCCTCCAGACGCTTATCAAGCTTTTTCCGGTCTGTGTCATACTGGTTTTTGCTTTCTGTAAGCTTCTGGATAGCGTTTCTGTCCTTCTCGTTTCGTTCGCTTTTTTCCTTACATTCATTTTCAAGCCGGAATCTTTCAGCAAGCAGTGATTCGTATTCCTCGATCTCATTGGCAAGCTGACGCTTTATCGCCTGCAGGCTTTCCCGGCTGGTTTTTCCCTTCAGCTCCACAAGCTTTTTCTTCAGGGATTCTATCTCGATATCATTGCTCGACAGAACCGACTGCAGATCCTCCAGCTTTGAGCGTTTTTCCTTGAGCGTATTAGTGCTTTCGTCACAAGCCGTACGAAGCTGTTCTGTCTGCGCTTCTGTCTCCTTGATATCCCTGCTGATACCGTTGAATTTATCCTGCTGCTCAGCCTGCTCCTTTTTAGCTGCGGCAAGCTGGTTTTCAGCCTGGGGAATCAGATATTTTTTGAAATTCTCCGTGGCACTGAATACGCTGTCCAGGTCATTCTGCACTCCCGAAAGCTTTTCGCCTGCTTCCTTGCTTTCTGCGTCAAGCTGCTTTTTCCTTTCTTTCAGACCGTCTATCAGCACGGATTTATTCTGTATATCCTTTTCAAGCTTTGTCTTTTCGCTTTGCAGATCAGAGGTTTCGCTGAGCATCTGATTGTACTTTGTCTGAAGCTCGCTGTTTTCCCGGGTGATGCTGTTCATTGCCTCTTCCTGATTATTGACCATGGCTTTTATTTCTTCGTTTTTGTCCGATATGGGCCTCAGCTTATTTTCAAAGAATTCCCTATAGTCATCAGAGATCTGCGCATTCTCTTTTTCAAGCTCTTCCTTCTGCGCTTTTGCAGCCTCGTATTTTACATTAAGCTCTTTTTGCTGCGCTGTAAGGCTCTGTATCTCACGGTCGGTATCCTCAAGCTTTGCTTTCAGACCGGCGATCGCTGCGGAGGTCTCGTTATTTTTCTTTTCGGATTGCTCCAGCTCTTCCGACAGATTTTTGTGCTGCTCTTCAAGTCCGGAGCTTTGCGTTTTTAATTCTTCAAGCTGCTGATTCAGCTTATGTATGGTTTCAGTCTTCCGGATGACCTTGTTGTCGAAATTATCATATTGCGCCTGGAGGCTTTTTATCTCCTTCTCCTTATCCACAATATCATAATTTTTCATTGACTCGATCTCAGCGCGCAGCTCATCTGCATCCTTGCAAAGCTTCTGATATTCAGCCTGGGTTTCTTTTCGTTTTTTCAGCTTTTCTTCAAGCTCCTTGTATTTGCTGTTTTTATCCTCAAGCTGTTTTTCCAGACCTTTCAGCTCTTCTATCTGCTGATCTATACGGCTGATGCTTTCATCTGCCAGAGTAAGCTTGTTTTTTAATTTTTCGATCTTGTCGGTGTTTCCTATTATGTGAGAGGATGTTGCTTCGTATACGCCGAGGATCGTGCGCAGCTGGTTTCCCAGAAGCGCTGTATATTCATTCTGATTGCCGATATCCGTGTATCTGAATTTCATTCCCGACTGCTTTTCGATATCCTTGACAATGCTCTGGATAAGATAAAAAGCCAGACACAGGGAAGGAGGCTCTTCTTCATTCAGTTTTATCGCAACCTCCAGGTTTTCAAAGATCATTTATATCCTCCTCTTCCACATTAGTCAGCTCAAACATATCACTATAGCTTGCCAGAGGAATATCCATACATCTTTTCTTATTGTCCGGTTCATCCCAGGGCGCAATATGGACGGATACAATGTAGTTTTCATCTATTGAATAGCCTATATACCATAGCCCCTCCTCAGGGATCTTTGAAAGCTTTGCAATCATGCTGTTTTTAAGCTTCAGCCTTATGAATTTGTTGAAATTATTGGAAAAGCCCAGAGCAAAGACATCTATCTGATTTTTAAGCGCCGTAAATGTCAGCCTGTTTCTGGGGCTGTCGTCCTCTGCGTCCTTGTGGCAAAGGAAATACGCTCTGCCGGGAACAAGCTCCTGATGATATTTTATGCCGAAGGTAAGTCTTGGCTTTTCTTCATCTGCTCTTCTGTGGAGAAGTCCGATGGAATAACGCGCTGTATTATGCAGGCTCACACGTCCTGCCGCCAGCAGCGCAGCTCCCAGAGATATCGCCTGTTCGCTTTTGTCGGTGCTGATATTTTTGAAGCGCATATCGTTCTGGGTATTGGAGGTGATATTGTAGATATCGGATATCTGCCTCTGCACAAGATAGAATGACCCGAAGCCCCCCACAAGCGCTATTTTGAAATCATCTCTGTTTCCGGATTCAGGCTTTGTGGGATCCCTCTGGATATGATTCTTTACCTTTTCATTTATTTTGCTTATCTGGGAATAAAGGTTTTTCTCTATGACCTGTTTGTAGGCTTTCAGGATATGATGATAGGTTATGGTAACTGTGTTGTCGCCGTAATCAAAGCAGAAAAACTCCTCCGGCTCTTCATCAAAAAGATCGTCAAAGTCGCTGTAGCCGTTATACATACCGAAGGTGTTCTTTATCTCCTGCACTCCGCCTATGGAGGTCAGATAATTTTCAAAGCTTACCAGCGCTCTTCTGAACCGGACGCTGCCGCAGTCTATCTCCTTGATATTTTCATCCGTCAGGGCAAGTATCAGCACCTGCTGCAGATATGCAAGACCTGCGTTTCCAAGGGAGATATTTCCGGTTTCATCGGGATGGTTTTCGCCTATGCCGCCGCCTTCACGATAGCTTATCTCCATTTTACCGTTGCCGTTGGAGGTAACTTCCGTCAGGGTGATGTCAAGGGTTCCTCCGCCGTAGTCGATAAGTAGAAGATGACCGTTGAAGCTTTTGTGTGTTTCCTTTTCATAGTTGTATGCAAAATATGCGCTTGCGGCTTCCGGCTCTGTTACGACCTTGATGCCGCTTTTCCTGATGGGGACATTGATCTCCTTGAGGATATTCACAAGAACGCTGCGCCCGTCAAGTGTGAAGAATTTGCTGCCCCATATCTCGGGGATACATATATGTATGTCCTCGATGGTTTCCCTGTCGCTTCCGAAACGCTCAAGTATGCCTTTGAGGATCCTTTCAAGATAGCATTTTGTGACAAACTCGGGGGTGAACTGCTCATTGTAATGCTTGGCGGCTATTACCCGCCTGTCCGATTCAACAAGCAGCATCTTGAAGCCGTCAAAAACTGTATATGATCTGTTGCCTGTGAGACTTTTTGCAGCTTCTCCTACTGAAATAGTCCCGTTCTTTGAGATGCTGACCGTTGAGGGTATGCTTACCGGAGCGCCCTCTGATAAATGCAGCGCCTCTACCGTATCATTATCAAAATTGAATTTTGAAAAGGTAGAATATGTACTGCCGAAATCAATTCCTATCTTCATTTTCAATTCCTCCCTGTTAATTCACCGAACAATTTCCAGAAGGGCTTATCATACATTATTATAGGCTCGTTGTTTGAGATCTTTACGACGCTTTCATGTTTTTTAAGCCCCTTTATTGACTGGAAAAGCATCTCTGATACTGAACTTTTCTGCGTCTGGTTAAGAATTGATTCAATGTTTTTCCTGTTGAGATCGTTGACATTGTGGATCACCCAGGTGATGATGTATTTTGAATAATCATCTGCGCTGCCGCAGAAATGGGCGAGGCTCTGGGTGGACAGTATCACACCTGCGCCGAATTCCCTGCCCTCCTTCATGATCTTGCGCAGGGAGGGGAAGCCCATCTTCATAAAGTTATCAGCTTCATCAACAAGAATAAATGATTTCAGCTGACGATATTTTCCGTCTGTTTTGCTTGAGCCGAGAGTCTGCATCTGAGCATAGAACTGATCCAGGGTTATCGCAACCACCAGATTCTGTATATCCTCATCATAATCCGAAAGATCAATTACCAGCACGCCCTTGAGCAGCTTTGAAAGAGATACCACCCGCATGGGGTTGTTATCGAAGATCGCAAAGCCGTTGAGCTTTTTCATAACCACCGCTAATTTGTCATTGTCATTGAAGGCGGCGCTTTTTTCGTACTGACGGTATACTGTTTCAAATGTAGGCGCAGGTCTGTTCCAGGTGGCTTCCCTGTCAGGCTGGATATCCATTTCCTTGTATGCTGCCATTATGCAGTCGAAAAGGGTATTTTCCTGCTTCGGTCCTAAATTATATATCTTTGACAGGGTATCCTTGAATGCATTTGCCGTATGCATCGGAAGCAGGGCTTTGTTTTTCCTGCTAAGATTAAGTGAAAGAGGATTGAAGGGCATTTTATACGGCTTGATGACCCGGGCATTGGTGGCTTTGACAAAATCCTCCTTGGTCTCGTTATAATCGCCCTTGTAATCAAAAATAAGAATGCCTAATTCAGTGCCGTCATAATTATCAGCCTGATTATGGTACAGCTGTGTTACAAGGGATTTTGTAAACTGTGTTTTACCCGTTCCCATTGTGCCGATAATGCCGATATTGGTATTCATAACGCTGTCGGTATCATTGGGGAAATAGAAGACCTCCTCCCCCGAGTTATTGTTGTGTCCCATCAGGATCTTCATTTCCCTCGGGATAAAGCTTGTTTCAGGCTCTGATTCTTCCGCCTCCGGTTCGGGAACGGTATTTCCGATAAGCTCCGGTTCAGGCTCAGGGGCTGCACTGAAATCCGAAGGGGCTGTATCAAGGGAAAAAACATCATCCGCCGCCGGGGAAAGCTCCTCCTGCTTTTCTGCTTGTACAGGAGCCTCGACAGATACCTCCGGCATATCAATATAATATAATTCCTTTTCCTTGAGATAACGGTAGGCTGCAAGACAATGAGAGCAGAACCTTTTTCCGCAGCCGGCAGAAGAACCGTCGCAGGAAAATTCCGATATATTATTATCGCTGACAGTAAAATCAACATGAACAACATAATTGAAACGGTCTATTATCTTGATCCTTATAGTACGTCCATAATCCTCATGCCTGACCTTGAATTTATAGTTTTTGAGAAGCTCATCGCTTTCCATTCTTGTGCCGGGATCAGAAAAAGCAGCGGAATCACGGCTGACAATAATTTCCATCTGATATCATCCTTTTCAGTATATTCAAACATTATATAAAATGATCCGTTCGGTTGTGATATTCTGTCATGTGAAGCAGGGAGGTCATAATATGTTCCCTGAAAGCCTCTCCAACGTCATGCCGGGGGTTCTTTGTTTTTCGCAAAAGCAATAAAAAATCTTCACGGAAATAACACGCCATTGTTATTTTATCACATAGGCTCACCATGTTCAAGTAATTTTATCAGTTTTTAATGATTTAAAGCAACTTTTTTCAAATCCTTTGTAAAAATAAAACAAAACAGATTCGTCACATTTGATAAAAATTTAATATAATTATTATGCAGAGTGTCAGAAATATTCCGGATAGTGAATTGTAAATACATACAGAGAGTGAAAAAACGACCGCCGGAGGGCTGTTTCTGGTGAACAGATGCAACCCGCAATGTACAGCGGCTGACTTTGTGAATGTCCCGTCTGGCAGCGGAGGGTCATAGCATACCTTTAATATAACCTGAATCCGCGAAACTCAACGGTGAAAAAAATTGTAAATATGAGTAGTTTTTATTCATTGATCAGAAATATCATATTCACCAAAAGTGCAGTATCAGATGAGCTGTAAACCCTCAAATTAAAAAACAACTCTAAGCTGCTGAAGCCCGGCTATCTACAGGGGATAAGGAAAGGGGACTGTGAAATAATTACGAGCATTGCCACACCGATCCTCCGCGCGTTGGACAGAAAGCAGAAATCCGATAAAAACCCACCCACGTGGAGCGCACCCGGGGGGAGATAAGGAAAGGGGATTTCAAAAGGGGAGAACCTTAAGAGGGGGGCGCCAGCCACCCTCTTGTGGTTCTCCTCTTTTGTC
>ONNU01000243.1 GCA_900319255.1 uncultured Eubacteriales bacterium | reverse complement strand
CTCCCCTTTAGGGGAGCTGTCACGGCATAGCCGTGACTGAGGGGTTATACATCACGCAATTGTTAGTTTTTGCAAGGTCTGAATGAGGAATTAGCGCCGCCGTTGGCGGCTGATCGAAAACTGAAAACTGAATAAACAATAATGAACCTCTCAGTCAATCCATACGGACTAACTGAGAGGTCAACTTTTAACTATAAACTACTAACTAACCACTAACCACTAATCCCTGACAACTATCGTCTTTTCGATAAGGCTCATATCCTCACGGTCACGGTCTGTAGCTTCCGCGCCGTTCTGCTTGAGAGCCGCATACATACCTTCAAGTTGTAGACTCTGACTTTATATTTTGTAATATCCGGAGCATTTAAAACTATTCATTATTGCCGTCGTTTTCCTGTATTTCCTTTTGTTGTATTCTACCACAAGGCAGTCAGAATATCAATACACATTGTAACTAATTTATCACTGAATTTTTGTGAATATCATTTTGTTGTCCATATCTGATTAAAACTATAAATAATACCAAAAATATCCCCGTTTCTTGATGTTATTTGTGTTAAAAATAGAAAAAACCATTATTCTTTAAAAGAACATAAACTGTCGGATTATGTAATATGATTGAGTAAGACAGAATAAAAGATTAAATTGAGAAAGAGCGCCGACAGGGAAACGGCGCGGAAAGTAATGGAGGATTTGTTATGACCTTCGATCACGACGTTATTATGGAAATCATTCTCGCACTTGGAGGACTTGGTCTTTTTCTTTATGGAATGAGACTGATGGGCGAGGGACTTGAGCTGGCAGCCGGTTCAAATCTCCGCAACCTTCTTGAAAAGCTGACCACCAACAGATTTTTAGGTGCCCTTGTGGGTGTAGTAGTTACCGGCATTATCCAAAGCTCCACAGCCGTATCGGTCATGTGCGTAGGCTTTGTAAATGCAGCGATAATGAATCTCAGTCAGGCGATGGGCGTTATAATGGGCGCTACCATCGGTACCACGGTAACAAGTGTGCTTTTGTCGATACAGATATCGGATTATGCCCCGATAGCCATATTCCTCGGAGCTATCATGGTCATGATCTCCAAAAAGAATAACCATAAATACATAGGTCAGATAATTGCGGGCTTTGGTATACTTTTCTTCGGAATGACCACCATGAGCGCGAATCTCAAGCCTATCGCACAGTCAGAATTTTTCAGCAGTATCATCACTTCCGTAAGTAATCCCATTGTGGGCGTACTTTTCGGAATTGCCTTTGCAGCCATCCTTCAAAGCTCCTCGGCAGCTGTCGGTGTGCTTCAGGCTCTGGGCGCAGCGGGAGCGCTGCTTCTTCCCAATGCTGTATACATGGTGTACGGCATACACATCGGTGCCTGCGTCACAGCGGTTATTTCAGCCATAGGCGCAACAAAGGCGGCAAAGAGAACAGCTCTGTGCTATGTTCTTTTCACAGTAACGGGCACGCTGATATTCGTGCTTATCTCAATGTTCACCCCCTTCCATGCATGGATCGAGTCTGTAACGGATAATGTAACCTTCCAGATCTCGCTTGTGCATATCATATCGAGTATAGTCGCAACCCTGCTCCTGCTTCCGGGAATTGACCTGATAATCAAGTTTTCGGAGTTTGTTATTCCCGGCAAGGAGGATAACGAGGTTGAGCAGAGCCGTCTTAAATACGTTGACGAGCGACTTCTCAGCACACCGCCCTTTGCAGTTTCCCAGGTCACAAAGGAGATCGACAGAATGGGCAAGCTGGCAAGGAAAAACTTTGAAAAATCAATGCTTGCATTTGTAAATAAAGATGAAGCCATGATAAAAGAGGTAGAAGAGAACGAAGAGGTAATCGACTACCTGAATATGGCGATAACATCATTTCTTGTAAAGCTGAACGGTCTGAATCTTGAGGACAGCGACCGTGTAAAGATCGGCTCCTATTATCATGTTGTCAGCGATATGGAACGTATCGGCGACCATGCGGAGAACATCTGCGAGCTTGCGGGGATGCTTATCTCGAAGAATGAATCCTTCAGCGAGGACGCAGCCAAAGAGATAGAGATAATGAACAAGCTTGTCATGAGTATAATAGACGATTCGCTGAAAATGTTTGAATCGAGTCATTTTGATCAGAAGATGGTAGATCTTGTAAGCAATATCGAGCAGGAGATCGACGACAAGACAGCAATCTACAAAGACCGTCATATACAGCGTCTCAGCGACGGAACCTGTAATGCAACGGTAGGCACACTGTTCATGGAGCTTCTGACGAACCTTGAGCGAATCGCAGACCACAGCACAAACATAGCTTTCTCAATGTACCCTCATCAGGAAGTTACATCGAAAGAAGCGGTTGGATAATCAATGGGGCTGCCTTCGGGCGGCCTTTTTTTGAATCAGGAATTTTATTGAATCAGGAATCAGGAATGAGGAATCAGGAATTGTTTTGAAGACTGTGAAGCGTGGCTCAGGGTATTGAAGTGGAACAGAGGAATCGGGAGTTATTCTTTATAACCTGACTTCTGATAAATGCTGACTTCTTCCGGGGGCAGCGGCACTCATAAACTCCCCTCACTGCCGTAAGGCAGTGAATGAAAACCTTAAGTTGACAGCATTGCCCTGAAAAGGGGGAGGAACCGCATGCGCAGCGTGTGGTGGAGGGGTTGTTCTATAACTTTTTGCACAGTCTGCTTTCTGAATTCCAGATTCTGATCACT
>ONNU01000237.1 GCA_900319255.1 uncultured Eubacteriales bacterium | reverse complement strand
GCGTTGTAAGTTATGACCATGCAAGGCTTTTTCCTCGCGATTGTAAGATTATTTATTGGCGGCATTTTTTGTCGGTCTGCGATAGTATTTCTGTTGCCAACCATAATTTTACACTAACCCGGCGGTGCTGTGTTCGTGTAACATATTTCCGGGACTTTGATAATGAGCTGGCTTTGGGTTTTTTTGTTTCCCCATCTCATCCAAGTATAACACGCGAGAACAAAAGTAACGCATTGTCAGACCTGTCCCGCGAATATGACACCGGCGGCACGCCGGCGGCGGCGGGGCAAATTATGGGTTGATTGATGTGGGGAGATATGGTAGAATAGGGTTGTAATTTGCCTGCGGGTATGGTAAGTTATAATATCCCGTATCAAAGAAAGGTACAAAAAACATGAAAAAAAGAATATTTTGCGCACTGACAGCCGCTGCGCTTTTGCTTGCGGCAGGATGCTCCGGTGAGGGCGACCGCTCCGGCAGCGGCAATTCCCAGCCTGCGGAAGGCTCCGTACAGAGCAGCAACACAGCTCAGGAGGGTGATTCGCCGTCAGTTCTTACTCTGACCGCGAATAATCAGAACGGCGAAATGACCGTTTCACGTCCGGCTGCGAAAAACCAGAAAATGGGCGAAAAGGACACATGGACGATCTTCGTATATATGTGCGGAACGGATCTTGAATCCCTTCACGCATCCGCTACCGGAGATGTTCAGCAGATGCTTGAGGCTGAGGCAAGCGATAATGTAAAATTCGTTATCCAGACCGGCGGTACAAAAACATGGAACAACGAATTTTTCCACGCTGACAAGGCTGAACGCTTTGTTGTTTCAAACAATGATATCAACAATGTGGGCAGTGCGGATCTTGCCAGCATGGGCGATCCCGAGAATCTGAAAGGTTTCCTGAAATGGGGCGTTGAAAATTACCCGGCTGATAAAATGGGTGTGATATTCTGGGATCACGGCTCGGGCAGTATCAACGGCGTTTGCTTTGACGAGCTGAACAACAGCGATTCCCTTTCGCTGAATGAGATCGACCAGGCTCTGTCCGACGTTTACGCAGATATGACCGACAGCTTTGAATTCATCGGTCTTGATGCCTGCCTTATGGGTACGCTTGAAACCGCCAATGTTCTCGCTACCTACGGACGCTATATGTACGCTTCTCAGGAATGCGAGCCGGGCACGGGCTGGAATTACACAGCTATCGGAACACAGCTTGCTCAGCATCCCGACTGTGACGGCGCTGCTCTCGGCAAGGTCATTACAGACAGCTTCTATGAGGAATGCAAGGCTTCAGGTCAGGAAGGCGGCTCTACTCTGACGGTGGTTGATCTGAAGAAGATAGATGATCTCATCGTAGCTTTCAATGATTATTCATATCGTCTTTACAATGCCACCTCCGATAATTTCGCCGGCATCATCAGGGGCATCAACAGTGCTGAGAATTTCGGCGGAAACAACAAATCAGAGGGCTATACCAATATGATAGATATTGGCGGCATAATACAGAAATGCTCGGATTATGCTGACGGCGCAGCTACTCTGAAAGCCCTTGAAAGCTGCATCTCCTACAAAAAGAACGGCGTCAGCCACAAGAATGCATCCGGTCTTTCAGTTTATTATCCCCTGTGCATCCAGGGTTCTGAGGAGCTGACCATCTTTTCAAATGTCTGCACAAGCCCCTATTATCTTTCACTGGTAGACATGGTAGCAAAGGGCTATTCAGAGGATACCTATTCCAATGACGCATTCTTCAACGAAAGCGGTGAATGGCTCAGCACAGCTCCTGCGCCAGAGGGTTATTTCCACTACGAATCCAGCCAGGGCGAAAGCACCGAAAGCTCTGTCATCAACTGCAAGGAGCTTCCCCATCTGGATGATGACGGAAATTACTGCTTTACTCTTGACGAGCAGTCCCTTGAATACACAGCGTCCGTTCAGGCATATATCTATATGAAAGTGGACGACGATCTGATCGTTGAGCTGGGTGAGACCTATGATATCAACGCCGACTGGGACACAGGCGAATTCTCCGATAATTTTGACGGCTACTGGTTATCGCTGCCGAATGAAACACTTCTTGCAGCCTACATTGTTGACAATGACGAGGATTACGCAGTATACACCTCCCCCATCAATCTGAACGGCAGCCGCACGAACCTGCGTATAATCGTAGACGATGACGGCACCCATATCGAAGGCGCATGGGACGGCATTGACGAAAACGGTTTTGCTGCCCGCGAGATCAGACCTCTCAAGGAAGGCGACAAGATCGAACCGCTTTATTACTATCAGTACGAGGGCGAGACCGACACCTTCGCAAACGACCCCTACACCTGGAAGGACGGCGACGAGATCACCTATTCTTATCTCCCGTCTGCCGATTACAGCTACAGCTTCAATATCAAGGATGTTTACGGCGGATATCATTCTACCGACAATGTTATCTTCACCATTGATGAAGAGGGCGATATCCTTTTCGAGAAGTCCGGAGAAGAAGCATCATGATATTCTGATCCCGG
>ONNU01000239.1 GCA_900319255.1 uncultured Eubacteriales bacterium | reverse complement strand
CACTGTCAAAACTGTGATAGTTTTTGATCTTCATGCGCTTAGTCATTGAATCGGCTCACCTTTTCGATTGTACGCGCGTTGGACAGAAAGCAGAAGTCAGTCAAAACCTGCCCACGCAGAGCACAACCCGGTGGGGGGTGATAAGGAGAGGGGAAAAAAGCCTGCGGTCAGTAGAAGCCGGGAAATAAAGAGCTAAAACAATAAACTATAAACCACAGCTCACTAAGCCCCTTCCGTGATCTCCGAAAGCTCCTCCCACTCGGCATACATTACCTCCAGCGCAGCTTCGGTAATATTGATCTCATCCGTAACCTCCATAAGCTGCTCATAATCAGAGGAAACCTCCGGTGTATTGAGCTTTTCATTCAGCGCCGACAGCTTATCTTCTGTTTCGGCAATTTCTTTTTCAAGCTTTCCCAGTCTTGCCTTAGCTTTACGTCTCTGTGCGTCAAGCTCCTTTTTCTTTTTATATTCCACCTGCTTTTCAGCTTTCGGCTGCTCCGGAGCTGTCTGCTTTTTACGGAAAGGCTCAGCTTTTTTCAGGAAGTCCTCATATGTACCCTCATACACCTGTATACCCTCCGGCGTAAGATACAATATCCTGTCAGCAAGGGCATTGATAAGATAACGGTCATGGGATACCATCAGCAGCGTTCCCTCATATTCCCCCAACGCCTTTTCAAGCGCTTCGCAGGAATTGATATCAAGATGGTTGGTAGGCTCGTCAAGGAGCAAGAAATTAGCCTTGCCCAGCATCAGCTTTGTAAGGAGGACTCTTGCCCGTTCGCCGCCGCTGAGAGTGGAAAGGGGCTTGAATACATCGTCATTTTTAAAAAGGAATCTTGCAAGGGTATTTCTTATTTCGGTATTGGTCATAGCGGGGAAGCTGTCGGAAAGCTCTTCAAAGATAGTCTTTTCGCTGTCCATACCCGTTTGTATCTGGTCGTAGTAGCCGATACGGACGCCCTCGCCGAAGCTTATCCTGCCGCTTTGCGCCGTATACCTGCCGAGAATGGTTTTCAGCAGCGAGGTCTTTCCGCAGCCGTTGGGGCCAAGAATAAACACTCTTTCTCCCCTCTTGATATCCATATCAACATTTCTGAATATCTGCTCTGCCCCGAAGCTCAGTGACACTCCCTGCAGCTCCAGCACATCATTACCGCTCTGATTTTTTATCCCAAGCTCAAAATGTATCGCTCCCGGCGCAGAAGAAGGCTTTTCCAGATCCTTTTCCAGGCGGTCAATGATCTTCTGCTTGCTTTCGGCAGTACGGATATTCTTTTCCCTGTTCCAGCGTCTTTGCTGTTCGATTATACCCTCAAGGCGTTCGATCTCCTTCACGGTATTGTCATACACTCTCTGCATGGAAAGGAGGTGTTCCTGCTTTTGCGGGAGAAAGGCGGTATAATTGCCGTTATACCTTGCCATTTTACCATTTTCTATTTCAAAGGTCTTATTTGTGGTTTTATCAAGGAAATATCTGTCATGGGAGATGACCATATATGAGCAGCCTGATTCCGTCAGGAACTGCTCCAGCCATTCCACGCTTTCCGTATCGAGATGGTTAGTCGGCTCGTCAAGCAGAAGCATATCCGCGCCGCACAGAAGAAGCTTTGCCAGCTGGAGCTTAGCCCGCTGACCGCCGCTGAGCGCGCTTATAGGCAGCTGCATTTTTTCGTCATCGAATCCAAGTCCCAGCAAAGCCGATCTTGCTCTGCTGCGGCAGGTAAGCCCTCCCCGTCTTGTGATCTCGTCATGAAGAAAAGCCTGTCTTTCCACCATTTCGTCAAGCTCATCATGTACCGTACCGATAAGGGCGCTCAATCCCTCAAGCTCCTTTTCCATTTCGATTACGTCGTCAAAAACGGTCATTACCTCATCATAAGCGCTGCGTTCAAGATTACGGCAGACGTGCTGTTCCATATAGCCCAGCTGAGTATTTTTATTTATCACCACAGTACCGTCCGTAGGGGAATACTCGCCTGTAAGGATCTTGAACAGCGTAGTTTTACCGCTGCCGTTGACACCGATAAGTCCCACCCTGTCGCCTTTTTGTATTTCAAAGCACATATTTTCAAAAAGCCGCTGATCGCCGAATTCCATCATCAGCCCGCTCACAGTAATTAAAGCCATATCCACACTCCTGATAAGAGAAGAACATTCCCTCTCATTTTACTTCATTCTATATAATACCACATCTCCCCCAACCTTTCAACCGCCGCCGGCGTGCCGCCGGTGTCAAAATCGCGGGGGCAGGTCTGACAAAGCGTTACATTCGCCCCCGCGTGTTATAGTTGGATGGTAAGGGTAAATGAAATTATCCTCAGCTAACTTCTACGAAAATCCCAGAAATATTTTGCACCGACGCCACGGGGGTTAAGGAAAGGGGGTTCCACCTTTTGATTCACCAAAGCAAAAACGCTAATGAAGCATGGCTCAGGGCATTAAAGTGGAACAGCTGATTCGGAATTTATTCTTTATAACCTGGCTTCTATTGATTGCTGGCTTCTTTCAGGGCAGCGGCATAGCCGCTGCGGACAAAAGAGGAGAACCACAAGAGGTGGGCTGCGCCCCCCTCTTAAGGTTCTCCCCTTTTGAAAT
>ONNU01000403.1 GCA_900319255.1 uncultured Eubacteriales bacterium | reverse complement strand
TGTCGGGCTGAGCAGGGACAATGAGGTGCTGACGCTTATATGTTGTATATTCAACGGTCTTATAACAGTGGCAATGATGCCGTCTATCGTAAGGGGGTTAAAGAAATGGAGAGCATGATATATATTCTTTTCATCTGTATGGTCGCCCCCTTGCTGCTCAGTCTTCCGCTGATAAAGAAATCCTCAAGAGGGATAATGATATTCATACTTATCGGTATCGGGACGGCTCTGTTCATTTCGGAGGTAAACGGAGTATTCCTCGAAATGTTCGACAGGAATACTATTATGGTGACGACGACCATAACTCCCGTCACCGAGGAGATAATCAAGGCTCTGCCCGTGCTGCTATATGCATTTATATACACCGACGACAGGGAAAGGCTCCTTACCGCCTCCTTTGCAGTTGGTATCGGCTTTGCGCTGTTTGAGAATACCTATATCCTGACCCAGACTGCGACAGATGTCACACTGGGATGGGCAGTTGTAAGAGGCTTTTCCACAGCGCTTATGCACGGTATCTGCACAGCGGCTGTCGGCTTCGGAATGAGCTTTGTCCGCAAAAAGAAAAAGCTTTTCTACTGCGGAACGATTTCCCTGCTGCTGCTTGCGATAACCTATCACGGCATTTTCAATATGCTCGTTCAGTCGGAAACCATGAAATATTTCGGTTTCTTCCTGCCTGCCGTGACATATATACCGCTGGTCATTGCAATGATACTAAGATATAAAAAGGCAAACAGTAACTGATACTGTTTGATACGCAAAGCTTGAACCAATATAAAACTGACCAATTCGGAAAGAAGGTGTTGTATGGAAGGTTATGATGTCTGGGAGGCTTTTTTGACTACCGATCTTCCGTGGATAACTTACTGGCTGACGATGTTTCTGATGCCTGCGGGTATCGGTGCCGGAGTTATATGCATTGCTCAGATGAACAGCTTTGAATTGCCGGCACGTCGAAAAAATATGTTCCGCCTTTTGTTCATTTCGGTAATTATCTATCTTTTTATGCACTTTTTGCGCGAGGTATTTCAGTATTTCCTTTGGCCGTCACTAACGGTCATCCTTCCGATAGTCACCTTCATTGAGTTTATGGCATCGGGCTTGATCGTGCTGTTCATTTCCCTGTACCTTATCTCAACGGCAGACCCTCAAAAACTGAAAAAACCGATTCTTGCTTTTTTCTTTATCATTACCGGTATAAATACGCTGCTGCTTATAATATCACAGTTCAATAATATGTATTATTGTTTCAATTATGAATATGTTGATGAGTACACTCTGCTTTATATCTACTATGTCAGAGGTGACTGTTACTTCATTTCCAACATTGCACCTGCGGTAATGATGCTCGCCGATATCGTTATCTATATACGTTATCATAAAAAATTCGACAGAGGAGTTGCTATCGCATTCTGGATATACATAGTTCTGCCCATTGCCGCCGCTGTTGCTCAGATATTTTACTCCGAGGCGCAGTTCATCATCTGGGCTACCGTTATCGCAACGGTGGTAATGTTCATCGCAATGATGAAACAGACAACAAAGGAATACGAAAAGCAGAAGGCGGAGTTCACGAGACTTGATACCGAGCTGACCATGGCGACAAGAATACAGGCTGATATGCTGCCGAATATATTTCCCGCCTTCCCCGAAAGAAAGGAATTCGATATCTACGCCTCTATGGATCCCGCAAAGGAGGTCGGAGGAGATTTCTACGATTTCTTTATGGTCGATGACGACCATTTAGGAATGGTGATGGCTGATGTTTCAGGCAAAGGCGTACCCGCAGCACTCTTTATGATGTCCTCGAAGATATTGCTGAAAAACTATGCTCTTATGACGAAGGACCCGAAGGCTGCCCTCGAAAAGACGAATTATCAGATATGTCAGAATAACCGCGAAGGAATGTTCGTTACCGTATGGCTGGGGATACTCGATATCAGGACGGGCGTACTCACCGCCGCAAATGCAGGCCACGAGCAGCCTGCCCTGAAAGACCCTGACGGCAGCTTTGAACTGTACAAGGATAAGCACGGTCTTATGGTCGGTTATATGGATATGGTGAAATACAAAACCTACGAGCTTACGCTGAAAAAAGGCTCGAAGCTTTTCCTCTATACCGACGGCGTTGCCGAGGCGACCAATGCAAAGGAAGAACTTTTCGGAACGGAGCGTATGATTGAGGCGCTGCGAAGGGCTGAAAACGGTACACCTGACGAGATACTGGCAGAGGTAAGAAAGTCTGTTGACGACTTCGTGCAGGACGCACCGCAGTTTGACGATCTGACTATGCTATGCTTTGAATATAAGGGAACAGAGGTGAGCTGAATATGGAAGATTTTGAAGTCAGTGCAACAATAGAAAATCTGCACAGTATTGACGAATTCATCAGCAGCAGGCTTGAAGAAGCAGGCTGCCCTATGAAGACCCTGATGAAGATAGAGATCATTGTAGATGAGATCTGCGGAAATATCGTAAGGTATTCGGGGGCGAGCTTTATCCGCGTCAGCGTCAGTAAAAACGAGGATAATACTGTAACGCTGACATTTACCGATGACGGCAAGCCTTACGATCCTCTGTCATCGGAGGAGCCTGATATAAACGCTTCATTTGACGACAGACCTATCGGCGGTCTCGGTATATTTATCGTCAGGAATACTATGGATAAGTTAAGCTACGAAAATAAAAACGGTCAGAATATCCTGACCGCAGAAAAGAATTTATAAAGGAGTATTTAGTATGGAGATCAAATCTGTAAAAGACGGCAGCAGGCTGACAGTCAGCCCGGAGGGGCGTATCGATACCGTTACCGCGCCTGATTTCAGCGCATTTCTGAAGGAAAACATCGACGGGGTAACTGAGCTTGTATTCGATATGAAAAAGCTCAAATACCTTTCTTCCGCTGGACTGCGAGAGCTTATGAACACGCAGAAGATAATGCTCAAGCAAGGTAAGATGAAGTTCATCAATGTCAATGAGGTCATTATGGATATATTTGATATGACAGGACTTACAGACGTTTTTGACATAGAAGAGTAAAATCTAATCACGGATTAAAGGGTATCAGGGCGGCTTGTGCCGCCCTGATACCCTTTAATCCGACTAATTTGTCACAGCGTACATCTGAACATTTCCGCCCAGCTGTACTGGTTCAGAAAAGCTCCGTTATATACCTCACGACCGTGCTTTTCACTTCGGGATGCAAGATGCTCGTAATAATCACATTTGATCATATCCGTATTTACGGAATATGAATTCCTGCTGTGTACAAGCAGATCCTCGATACCGAGACGGGAGAGATCCTTCCTCAGAGTATAGATTATCTTTTTCAGGTATTCATTGTTCTTCTTTTCGGAATCCTCATCCTCAAAAAGATATGCGCATATCTCGCCCCGGCTTGCCGCCGAGCCGTTGAGACATATCAGATAGGCGAGCAGTTCCTTTTCCTTCTGACGGGAAAAAGTGATCGGCTTGTTGTTGAAAAACAATTCAAAATTGCCGAAGCACTGAGCCCGGACAGGAGCAGAAGGATGTGAGGGGGGTCACACAAGGGTTTTCTCAGATTGTTAAGAGCATCCTCAATATCCTTGTCCCTGAACGGCTTTAGTACATAGCCGCTGACGTATAGCCGGAGTGCTTCGAAAGCATAATCCGCATAGGCGGTCACGATGATGATATTGATGTCGGGCTTGATTATCTTGATAGCCCGCGCAAGCTCAATACCCGTTTTTCCGGGCATACGTATATCTAAAAAGGCAATATCTATCTCGTTGTTTTTCATTTCCTCAAGAGCCGTATCGAAGTTTCTTGCAAAATGATAGCTGTTGCCCGGGGTTATCCGCTCAATAGTATTTTTAAGCTCTTCTCTGATGTATTTTTCATCATCTGCAATAAGTATTTCCATGATCATTCTCCGTTACTGTTTTGTAGGTATGGTTATCGTGACCTTTGTTCCTGCACCGGGGGTGCTTTCTATCGTCAGCGTTCCCTTGCACATGACCTCGATCCTCAGCTTCGTGTTTTTTATGCCTACGGCTATATTGGTTCTTTTGTGCAGCAGTGCAGTATCAAAACCGCAGCCGTCGTCCTCAATGGTTATGATGTGCTGGTCGTTGACCTTCTTTGTGGAGACAATAACCTTGCCTTTGCCTGAATTTCCGTCCCTTATTCCGTGAATTACCGCATTCTCCACCATAGTCTGTATGGCATAAGGCGGAACATCAAAAGCAGTATCACTTATATTATAATCAGCGCTGAGATCATCTTCAAATCTTTTTTTCTGAATACGGATATAGTTTTTCACTATATCCAGTTCTCTTTCAAAGGATATACATTCCGTTTCGAGCATCAGGTCGGTAGTGCTTCTGAGATAACTGTAGCCAGATTTTGTAGCTTCATAATTGAAACTTGCTGGTCCATCGCCAAATCCTGCAATCTTTAGATTTTTATCTTTATCAGA
>ONNU01000240.1 GCA_900319255.1 uncultured Eubacteriales bacterium | reverse complement strand
TGTACTTTATTTCAAGGAGGTTATTGAAAATGGCAGTACCTAAGAGAAAGACATCCAAAGCAAGAAGAGATAAAAGACGCTCAGCAGTTTGGAAGCTCAGCGCTCCCGCACTCGTAAAGTGCTCAAACTGCGGCGAGTATAAGCTGGCTCACAGAGCATGCACAAGCTGCGGAATGTACAACGGCAGAGTTGTTATTGATACGGAGGCTTGATCGCCTTCTGATTTATAGAGAAGGAGAATATCCTTCTCTATTTTTTTCAGCTGCTTGAAATTTCATAACCGTTTTTTTGGAAAAAGGAGGGTAAGATATGTCAATGCCGGTAGTTGCAATAGTCGGAAGACCTAATGTGGGGAAATCGACCCTGTTCAATAAGCTTATCGGTGACAGGGTAGCGATTGTAAACGATACCCCCGGCGTAACAAGAGACAGGATCTTCGGCGAATGTGAATGGAGAAACAGAAAAATAACCCTGGTGGATACCGGAGGTATCGAGCCTTATTCTGATGATATCATATTGAAGCAGATGAGAAAGCAGGCTGAGCTTGCGATGGAAGCTGCTGATGTTATCGTGCTTGTAACGGATATAAAAAGCGGCGTTGTTGCCACCGATGAAGAGGTTGCGCTCATGCTGCAGAAAAGCGGCAGACCGGTGGTGCTGTGCGTAAATAAATGTGACGGCATCGGCGAGCCGGATCCTGCCTTTTATGAATTCTATAATCTGGGACTGGGAGATCCGATACAGGTATCATCTGTACACGGACACGGCACAGGAGATCTTCTTGATGCTGTATATGATTATCTTCCGCCGGAATCAGAGGATGAAGAGGATGCCGAAGCTGTAAGAGTAGCGGTAATAGGCAGACCGAATGCGGGAAAATCCTCACTTGTAAATAAGATCACCGGAGAGAACCGCTGTATCGTATCGAATATTGCAGGAACAACAAGAGACAGTATTGATACGATCATAGAAAACGATCACGGACGCTTTGTGCTGACTGATACAGCCGGATTGAGAAGAAACAGCAAGGTGGATGATGCGATAGAAAAATACAGTATCATCCGCGCAAAAATGGCTATTGAACGCAGCGATGTCTGTGTTATAATGATAGACGGACAGGTGGGCGTTACAGATCAGGATACAAAGATTGCCGGTCTTGCCCATGAATCAGGCAAGGCTTGTATCATCGCAGTAAATAAATGGGATGCCGTTGAAAAGGACGGCAAGACCATGAACGAATACAGAAAGAAGCTTGAAACTGAATTTGCATATATGTCCTACGCTCCGTTTATTTTTATTTCTGCAAAAACAGGACAGCGTATCGACAGGCTTTTTGAGCTTATCATGACCGTAGTCAATTCAGCGGCGATGAGAATTTCCACAGGTATGCTGAACGACCTCCTTGCGGAAGCAACTGCAAGAGTTCAGCCTCCTACAGACAAGGGAAGAAGGCTCAAGATCATGTATGTGACCCAGGCTTCTGTAAAACCGCCCACATTTGTATTTTTCGTCAATAATGCTGAGCTTTTCCATTTTTCATATCAGCGTTATCTTGAAAATAAGATAAGAGAGACCTTCGGAATGCAGGGTACTCCCATACGCTTTATTATCCGTGAACGCGGTGATGAGAAAAAATAAAGCGCTTATCAGGCTGTAATTCAATTGAGCAAGGAGAGGATATAATTTGGAAATGTTAGCGGAGCTTTTTACAAAATACTGGCATTATCTGCTCATCTCAGCAGTTGCTGCATATCTGATAAGCAGCGTCAATACATCAATAATCGTGACCAGGCTCGTGAAGCATGAGGATATCAGAAAAATGGGCAGCGGAAACGCAGGCTTTACCAATGTTCTCCGATGTGTCGGAAAGGGTCCGGCGATCGTTACATTTGTCGGAGATTTCCTCAAGGGCGTTGTATCTGTGCTGATCCCGTTTTTTATGACATGGAATATGGGCGGCAGCTCCGATCTGCAGGAGATAAGAACGATAATTATGTATACCGCAGGTCTTTTTGCAGTTCTTGGCCATATGTTCCCGGTATATTATAAATTCAAGGGCGGCAAGGGCGTTGTTACAACGGCTTCCGTTATGATAATGACGGACTGGAGAGTTCTTGTGGTATCGCTTATCATTTTCGGCATTTTCTTTGCTGTTACAAAGACCATTTCAAAATGCTCGATCCTGTGCGCTGCAAGCTACCCTTTTGTTGCTGCTGCGCTCAGACTGCTGGACAGCATGGAGATAATACCGTTTCTCGCTCCGAACCAGTCACCTACACCCATGTTCATAATCTGCGTCTTTGTTATCACCTTCATCAACGGCGCAGCTGTAATAATCCTGCATAAGGAGAATATCAAGCGTATCCTCAACGGCACGGAAAAGAAGATCACTTCAAAGAAATAATATTAGTATTATAATGTCCTCCACGCATTACTGTACAGCGTGGAGCGCATTTGTTTATTGCAGGTAATTGATTCAGCGTGCAAATTCTCAAAAAAGCAAATGCTCACAATGTCATTTACTTTTAACAGCAGCATCAACAGTTGTGCATTATTATTACTGCCGCTGCAAATATGGCTGCGGTATAGGCACAGCTGGCGATTTTTTGACAAAACACCCTTGTAGATATCTGCAAAATGTGTTATAGTATATAAGTAAATGCTTGGATCAGATAAAAGTGATCTTCATTTATTTTAATTTTGTTCCATCAGTTCAGGCAGCATAAAAAATGCTTCCCGTCTGAGCGCAGCCCTTTATAAAGGCGCGTCAGATGCTGATATTTAAGGAAAAGGGGGGTCGATATGAATATTGTAATTGACCTTGTAGTTGTACTTGTAATTGTCCTTCTTGTTGTGGGAGGATATAAAAGAGGAATCGTAAAAACTGTAATTGAGCTTGCCGGAGCGCTGCTTTCATCGCTTAT
The DNA here is from genome assembly GCA_900319255.1 of uncultured Eubacteriales bacterium. Classification (GTDB taxonomy): domain Bacteria; phylum Bacillota; class Clostridia; order Oscillospirales; family Acutalibacteraceae; genus UBA1213. The sequence goes on along the minus strand of ONNU01000240.1, from coordinate 5,652 downwards.
CGCATCTGTTGCGGGATCGCTTCTGGCTGTGCAGCTGTATGATTCCTTTGTCAGACAGAATATTGTCGATGCTATCACCAAGACTATGCCGGATACAACAGCCTTTACCAAAACTGCTGAGCTTTCCGAAGGCATTCTTTCCAGTGCCCCCAGCTATGTAACAAATTCATTTGAGATGGTAGGCATAGATCTGAATTCGCTTACAAAAGAAATAACCGATACCACTGTAGAGATCCCCGTAATGATCGAATCTATGATAAGACCGATACTTATCAAGATCTTTACCATAGTGTTAACCCTGGTACTGTTTCTGATAATAGCGACGATAGCGGCCATTATTTCAAAGAAAGCGACCAAGGCAATGGACTCCTCCGGTCTTGGCGGAGTAAACCGCTTTGTAGGCGCTGTTGTGGGTCTGGTTGAAGCTCTGGTACTTATTATGGTATTTTCTCTGGTGCTTTATTTCATGACGGTAATGCTGCCCACAGAATATGCCCAGGGACTGAGGGATGCTATTGATTCGACATATATCTATAAGCTGATATATTATATTGACATACCTGAAAAGATCATATCAGCCTTAGTCAACATACAATAACCGACCTTCATGAGGAAAGGGTGAAAAGGACAGCCGGCTTGATGAGTACAGCTGTCAAAGGAAAGGAGAAATGGAAATTGATGTTATGCTCAAAATGTAATAAAAGACCATCGGTCGTTTTTGTTTCAAATACAGCAAATCCTTCTGAAACAGTGGGATATTGTCTTGTCTGCGCAAAGGAAATGGGTATCAAGCCCGTTACCGATATTATGGAAAAAATGGGTATTTCCGAGGATGATCTCGCAAATATCCAGGATCAGATGGATGATCTTGCGCAGTCAGGTCTGTTCAATGAGCTTGATACAATAGATTCTCCGGAGGATGAGGAATCCGGGGATGATGAGGACGATGATTTCAGCAGAGGCGGAGCGCCTGCTTTCCCGCCGTTTTTCAAGAATCTTTTCAATTCCAAGCAGCCCAGCGATAAACTGAGCGAAAGAGAAGCTGAGAATGAGAAAGCCGATGAAAAGCAGAGCAAGCGTGAACAGCGCAAGCGCCGCAAAAACAGAAAGCACATTGACGCATACTGCACCGATCTGACAAAAAGAGCTGCCGAAGGAAAGCTTGACCGGATCATCGGAAGAGATAAGGAGATCGACAGAGTTATTCAGATCCTATCAAGAAGAACAAAGAATAACCCATGTCTTATCGGTGAGCCGGGTGTCGGTAAAACTGCGATCGCAGAAGGTCTTGCACTCAAGATAGCTGCTGGTGATGTTCCCCACAGACTGAAAAATAAAGAGATACAGCTTCTTGATCTTACATCACTGGTTGCCGGCACACAGTTCCGCGGTCAGTTTGAAAGCAGGATCAAGGGTCTTATCAGCGAGGTAAAGGAATCAGGAAATGTTATCCTTTTCATAGATGAGGTACACAGCCTTGTGGGTACCGGCGAATCCGAAGGCTCCATGAATGCCGCAAATATCATGAAGCCCGCTCTTTCAAGAGGTGAAATTCAGGTCATCGGTGCAACCACCTTCAATGAATACCGCAAATATATTGAAAAGGATGCCGCGCTTGAAAGACGCTTCCAGCCTGTTACCGTCACCGAGCCGTCAATTCAGGATACGATAGACGTTCTTCTCGGCGTAAAGGGCTATTATGAAGATTATCACAGAGTAAAGATGGCTGATGATATCGTAAGAAAAACGGTTGTTCTGTCTGAAAGATATATCACAGACCGTTTCCTTCCGGATAAAGCAATTGATCTTCTTGATGAATCCTGCACACATGCTTCGCTCAGGAATAAGGATCTTGAACAGTATGAGGAATCAAAGGATAAGATAGATGAGCTGAAGGAAAAGGAAGAGGAGCTCAGAGGCGAGGATGAAATAGATTATGAAAAGCTCGCCACTGTTCAGTATGATATAGCAAAGCTGGAAAAGCAGATCACTGAGATGAAGCCGGAGTCTATTTTTGCAGAGGTAGGGGAGGATGACATTGCTCATGTTATCGAGCTTTGGACAGGTATCCCTGCATCAAAGGTAACGGAAAATGAGCTTCATAAGCTTGCTGATCTTGAATCAAAGCTTCGTTCAAGGGTCATCGGTCAGGATGAGGCAGTAAAAGCTCTTGCATCAGCAGTAAAGCGCAGCAGAGTCCAGATCAGTCCCAGAAGAAGACCCGCATCATTTATTTTCGTAGGTCCTACCGGCGTAGGTAAGACGGAGCTTGTAAAGGTGCTTTCCACCGAGCTTTTCAATACTCCCGAGACCCTTATCAGACTTGATATGAGCGAATTCATGGAAAAGCATTCCGTCAGCAAGATCATCGGATCACCTCCCGGATATGTAGGCTATGACGAAGCAGGTCAGGTCACGGAAAAGGTAAGACGCAGACCCTATAGTGTGCTTCTTTTCGATGAAATAGAAAAAGCTCACCCTGATGTTCTGAATATCCTTTTGCAGATCCTTGACGAGGGTGTTCTTACAGACGCTCAGGGCAGAAAGGTCAATTTCAGCAATACTGTCATAGTAATGACTTCAAATGCAGGCAGCGATAAGCGTGAAAATGCATTAGGCTTTGCAAAGACCCAGGCTCAGGCTACTGAGGAAAAGGTAAGAAAGGCTCTTTCTGAATTCCTTCGTCCTGAATTCCTGAGCAGACTTGATGAGATAATCGTATTCTCTGCTCTCACGGTAGAGGATTATCAGGAAATAAGCAGACTTATGCTTGACGAATATGTTGATACTCTCAAGGAAAAGGGTATCAGCTTCAAATATGATGATTCTGCGAGAAAATATCTTGCGGATAAGTCTTTCGGCGGCAGCAGCGGAGCAAGAGATCTGAGAAATCTTATCCGCAAGGAGGTCGAGGATAAGATCGCTTCTGCAATTGTTGACAGCAGGGACGGTATTATAACCGCTATAAGCGTAACTGCGGAAAACAATGAGATAAAGCTTGAAATATTATAATAACAGCTTATTGCAAAGGCGGCAGACGTGCGAAAGCACATCTGCCGCCTTTAAAGATTACAAAAACAGATCAAAGAATTCCTCACTGTCTGCCATAGAGAATGCATTGTTTGCCGCAACGATATAGTGGTTTTTCAGTATCACATTGACATTGTTCAGAGCATTTTTGATTTTGATGGTGGATTCGGAATCCTTTTGCGAGGGATAGGAAACACCGCTTGGATGATTGTGAGCTATTACTGCGCTGGAAGCCTTGAATCTCAGAGCAAGCTCAATGATCTTTTTTATATATATTTCCGATGCATTGACAGAACCCTTGCTGACCATTCCGAAATAAAGCTCCGTATCAAAGCGATCCCTCAGCACAAGCAGAACCTCTTCTGTTGCCGAGCCGATAAAGGCTGTTATTATCTTTGTTTTGAAATCGGAAATCTTTGCGGGTGCTGTTTTGGAAAAATATTTGCTGTCCAGATATTTTCTTGTGATAGCCGGGATTATTTTGATCAGCACAGACTGATTTGTGGACAGACCCTGTTCATTCAGCACGGAATAGGGAGCGTCAAGAACCGCCGAAAATGATCCGCAGGCATTGAGAAGCTTTACGGTCAGCCGCCGCGCCTCTTCCTTTGAAGAAGTATAGCTCAGCAGCATTTCCAGAGCGGAGATACTTCCCTGATTTATTATCGGCTCGCTCATATTGCTGAAAATATTCAGTTCAACTAAATTATCAGAATTATCAGACATATCGTTTCTCCTTATTTTTGCCGGTCAGCATATTTATTGCCGTCCGGCGGATTTTTTATTCATTCTTTTTATGTATGAACAGATAGCTCAGCTCAGGTCTTTCTGCAAGTGAGATCACATCCGTATCAGAAAGGATATACCAGTTTTTGAGCTGAACATTGATGCTGTCAAGACCTTCGGCGACAGCTGTGATTATTTCAAGCTCATCCCGTTCGGGAACAGGAAGTCCGAATCGGTTTCTTGTGCAGATTATGGCTGAGACGGCATTGTATTTCATGGACAGATCAGTGAATTTCGGAATTAAACGTTCAGGCTCATACCATTTTACCGGTCCGAAAAACAGCTCCGTTCCTGCCGAATCAAAAAGCGCAAGAATTATATCATTCTTCATATTTTTCAAAGAGAAGGTGACAAGACGCTTTTTGAAAGCAGTTTCATTGAACATTTTATTGAGATTATAGTTTTTGTCATAAAGATAGGACTGGGACATTATGGGTATCATATTGAGAAAGACCGCAGCTCTTTCGGAAAGCCCGAATTTTCTCAGAGAATCCACAGATGCGTCAAGAACATTCGCCAGGGACCCGTAATGATTAATCAGCTCATGCGCAATGGGATTTGTGTCAACTCTCGGTATGCAGTAAAAAAGCAGCATTTCAAGTATCTGATGTTCGTTAAAATATTCAAATTCCGAAGCTATGAATTTATCCTTTGTTCTTGCCCGATGACCTGAATGGATCGGTTTTTTTGTCATATAGTTCACCCTGTTCTGATAATATTTCCTGTTCGCGGCGTTTGTGTAAAAAATATCCGGGTTTTTGAAATGAGCCGGCTGAGGAAAATTTCATTCCCCTGTAACATCCAACTATAACACGCAAGAGTGAAAGTAAAGCTTTATCATTTCTGCCCCGCGTTTCCGGGTGATGCATCGACGCCGACCGGGAAATAATAATTTTTATAGATTAATTATAAACTACATATTCTATATTTACAAGCTAAAAAGTGAAAAAAATATGTAATACCGGAAAAATAATTGCTGTATTTTGTTTACAAAGTTAAAGTAGTATTGTATAATATAATAGTAATCTCATTAGACTGTTATTATTATCCGGAATATGTTTATTTTACCATTATTGCCTGTTATAAGTAATATTTTATCGCAGTATCCTGATTTTTCAGGGTGTATGATGATGGGTAGGATAAAGCATTGCCGTGATAAGGATGAGATAAAAAGCGTATTAACTGAATAATCGGAGGTGCAGAATGAAAAAGTCCAGGAAGAAATCTAAAGCAAACTCTGAAAAACAGAAGAAGTCAGCAAATTCCGTCAATCCAAAAAATGAAAAAAATAAGCCTGCGGAAGAGGCAGCTGTAACAGAAGCCGTTTCCGAAGCAGCAGCGCCGGAGTCTGAAAAGGAGACAGCCCCTGTTGAGGCAGCTGTACCGGCAGCAGTGGAAGCTCCCGCAGAGGAACCCGTTCCAAATCCGGAAGAAGCTACCGCAGAGGAACCCGTTCCAAATCCGGAAGAAGCTACCGCTGAGGAGCCAGCGCCCGAGCCTGAGAAAGCTCCCGCAGAGGAACCCGTTCCAAATCCGGAAGAAGCTACCGCTGAGGAGCCAGCGCCCGAGCCTGAGGAAGCTCCCACAGAAAAACCCGCAACCGAGCCGGAGGAAGCTCCTACAGAGGAACTCACAACCGAGTCTGAGGAAGCTCCCACAGAAGAGCCTGCAACCGAACCTGAAGAAGCTCCTACAGAGGAACCCGCATCCGAGCCGGAAGAAGCTCCCGCAGAGGAACCCGCAACCGAGCCGGAAGAAGCTCCCACAGAGGAACCCGCATCCGAACCGGAAGAAGCTCCCGCAGAGGAACTCACAACCGAACCGGAAGAAGCTCCC
>ONNU01000241.1 GCA_900319255.1 uncultured Eubacteriales bacterium | reverse complement strand
GAAACGCCGCCGTTGGCGGCTCAATGAATAACAAATAGAGAATAATATAACCCCCCCTCCACTTTCAAAGGAGGCTTTCTCGCTTTGAACTTTGATCTATCACTCACTATAATAATCTATTATCAATAAACTGAATTCCTGATTGATATCAATTCCAAATTTTCTAATCACTAATCACTATAAGAAAATTTTTTAAAAAAGTTGACAACACAGCTTTATAATGTTATATTATATGTATTAGGGGTGGAATTCCCTTTTATATGAACGATCGGATAGAGGTGCGGTATTGCGTGTAATCCGGAGTAGGTTGCCAGAACTGTTGATCCCGTTTGAATAGCACTGCCGCCGAAAGAAAACTGCCGGCTGCTTTTTTCTTGGTTGTATGCCACAGTGGTATATGACTGTCATCATACGCTGTTTGATGGAGAGCTATCATGATTTTCCCGCTTGCCGGGATCGTGGGATAATAGCTTTTCAGTGTGTGACGGATCGGGTTTGTACCGGTCCTTTTGTTTTATCCGCTTTCATATCCTGCCGGCGCTTCGGCTATACTGTCCGCTGCGTTTCCCGGCATTATCAATCAGTCTGGAAGGAGAAAAAAACATGGAAAAGAAGTATAACGTAGGTATCATAGGCGCAACAGGTATGGTTGGTCAGCGTTTCGCTACTCTGCTGGAGAATCATCCCTGGTTCAATGTAACTGTCCTCGCTGCAAGCGCAAGAAGCGCAGGTAAGACTTATAAAGAGGCTGCCGGCTCCCGCTGGGCTATGACAACTCCTATGCCCGCTTCAATGGAAAATATGGTCATCGTTGACGCTGCTGATATTCAGGCTGTAGCTTCAAAGGTGGATTTCGTTTTCTGCGCAGTTGATATGAAGAAAGAGGATATCCGCGCTCTTGAGGAAGCTTATGCAAAGGCTGAATGCCCTGTTGTATCAAATAACAGCGCTCACCGCTTCACTCCCGATGTTCCTATGGTCATCCCGGAGATCAATGACAATCATCTTGAAATAATCGAGGCTCAGAGAAAGCGTCTCGGCACAAAGAAGGGCTTTGTCGCTGTAAAATCAAACTGCTCTCTCCAGAGCTACGTTCCCGCTGTTCATCCTCTGATGAAATACGGCGTTAAAAAGGTTCTTGCCTGCACATATCAGGCTATCTCAGGCGCAGGCAAAACATTTGAAAGATGGCCTGAGATGATCGACAATGTTATCCCCTATATCGGCGGCGAAGAGGAAAAGAGCGAGCAGGAGCCGCTCAAGATCTGGGGTACTATCGAAAACGGCGAGATCAGAAAGGCTGAGTCTCCCTCTATCACAGCTCAGTGCATCCGTGTGCCTGTTTCTGACGGTCATACAGCCGCAGTTTTCGTAGAGCTTGAAAACAATCCCGGCATCGAGCAGATCATCAGCGACTGGGAAAGCTACAGCGGCAAGCCTCAGGAGCTTCAGCTCCCCAGCGCTCCCAAGCAGTTCCTCCACTATTTCAGAGAGGCTGACAGACCGCAGATCAAATCCGAAAGAAATCTCGAGGGCGGCATGGCTGTTTCAGTCGGCAGACTCAGAGAGGATACACAGTACACCATCAAATTCGTTTGTATGTCCCACAACACCCTCAGAGGTGCAGCAGGCGGCGCAGTTCTTCTTGCAGAGCTTCTTTGCGCAGAAGGATATATGGATTGATAATTATGATAAAAGCCGGCATATCGTGACGATCCCTGCCGGCTGAAAAACAATATATTGATAAACAGGAGGATTTTTTATGGCAGATCATATTTTCACTGGCTCCGGTGTTGCTATCGTTACGCCTATGAACAATGACGGCAGCATCAATTATGATGAATACGGCAGAATTATTGATTTCCAGCTTGAAAACGGCATTGACGCTATCATTGCCTGCGGCACTACCGGCGAATCCGCTACTATGGACGCAAAGGAGCACTGCAAGGTAATCGAATATACCATCAAGAGAGTAGACGGCAGAGTTCCGGTAATTGCAGGCGCAGGCAGCAATGACACCGCCTTTGCAGCAGAGCTTTCTATCGAGGCTGAAAAGCTCGGCGCAGACGCTTTGCTTTCCGTCACCCCCTATTACAACAAGACCTCCCAGAGCGGTCTTGTCAGACATTACACCTATATCGCAGACAGGGTCAACACCCCCATCATCCTTTACAACGTACCTTCAAGAACCGGCTGCAATATCAAGCCCGAAACCTACGCTCAGCTTTGCAAGCACCCTAATATCAAGGCTACAAAGGAAGCAAACGGCGACCTTTCAGCGCTTGTCCGCACAATGGCTCTTTGCGGCGATGATCTTGACGTTTACAGCGGCGAGGACAGCCAGGCATTTGCAATAACAGCAATGGGCGGTCTTGGCGTTATCTCCGTATTTGCAAACGTACTCCCGAGAGAGTCCCATGAGCTTGTGCAGAAGGCTCTTGACGGTGATTTCAAGGGCAGCTTTGAAATGCAGAAGAAGTATATCGAGCTTATGGATATGCTTTTCTCCGATGTCAACCCCATCCCCGTAAAGGCAGCAATGAACCTTCTCGGCTACAACTGCGGTCCCTGCAGACTTCCCCTTGCGCCCATGACCGACAGCGGTCTCGAAGCGCTGAAAAGCTGCATGAAGTCCTACGGTCTTATCTGATGACCTTTGCTGGAAAATAATAAAAACTGGAGACGTTGAATATGACAAAAATAATTCTATCCGGCTGCTCGGGCAAAATGGGCGCAAGCATCATTGCCTGTACCGCAGCAAGAGATGACTGTACCATCGCCGCAGGAGTTGACATTGTTAAGCCGCAGAATGCCGAATTTGAATATGCAGAAAGCTTTTCCGCGCTGAGCGTGGACGCAGATGTTATCATAGACTTTTCAAATCCCGCAGTGCTGGATTCAATGCTTGCATATGCGCTTGAAAAGAAGGTTCCCTGTGTTATCTGCACCACCGGCTACAATGACCAGCAGAAGGAAAAGATAAAAGCCGCATCAAAGGAAATACCGGTGTTCTGCTCAGGCAATATGTCACTGGGCATAAATCTTATCATAGAGCTTGCAAAGAAGGCTGCTGCCGTATTCGGCGAGGATTTCGATATCGAGATCGTCGAGCAGCATCATAACCAGAAGCTTGACGCGCCCAGCGGTACCGCTCTTATGATCGCAGACGCAGTAAAAGAGGTGCGCACAGAAAGCGAATATGTCTATGACCGCCACGCATACAGAAAAAAACGTGACAAAAAAGAGATCGGCATACATTCCGTCAGAGGCGGAAATATCGTAGGCGAGCATGAGATAATCTTCGCCGGCACAGACGAGGTTCTGACCATCAGCCACAGCGCAAGATCAAAGACAGTCTTTGCAGTAGGCGCAGTAAATGCCGCAGTATTCCTCAGCGGAAAAGCGCCGGGAATGTACGATATGTCCCATCTGCTGGCATCAAAGTGATACGGGGTTTTCCGTAAATTATATATTCAAGGAGAGTGAATACCTATGAAACCGACAATAACCACTTACGAGGACGTTACGCTTGTAACGCTGCAGAACATTCCCATGGACATTGGCTTTATTTCGGAAGTATTTGCAAAGATCGCAGAGCTTGGGGTAGATGTTGACATGATATCCCTGTCACCGGTACAAAGCTCACGCACAAGCGTATCCTTCACCATCAGCGACAACGACCTTATCACAACCCTGAGCTACACCTCAAAGCTTGAGGACGGAACGGTAAAGTCCATCGTCAGCAGCGGAAACCGGAAGATCAGCATTGATGACGAAAGCATGGTAGACTGTCCCGGAGTAGCCGCAAAGGTATTCGGAGCCATCTCCCAGTCAAAAGCAGAGATAAGGCTTATCACCACCAGTGAATCACAGATCTCCGTACTCGTTACAATGGCAGACTTTGAAGCCGCTCTCTCAGCAGTAGAAAATACAGAATTTTAATTTTCCCCCTCCGCTTACTTGCATTAATTGCAAGCTTTTGCAGGAGGGGGAAAATTATTATTTATTATTTATTCTTTAAGCCGGACAGCGCCGGCATTTCCGGAAAACTGTAAAAACTGAAGACTGAAGACTTAATAATCAATAATGCTTCGGTTATCTTGCTTTCAACGTACTTTTGCATCGCCTTTGTCCGACAATTCCTGATTCCTAACTCCTCATTTCTAATTCAAAACAATTCCAAATTCTAACTAACCACTACAATCAATAAACTAAAATCTACACAAAGCAGAACTTCGTGACATCAAAGACGCCGCAGTCGGTTATTCTTATTTCAGGGATAACAGGAAGAGCCATGAATGACAGGGTGATAAAGGGGTCGATTCCCTCGCTTACGCCTAAGCTTTTCGCTGCTGCGATCACTTCATCAAGCTCCCGGATAAGGTCATCTGCGCTTTTCAGACTGACAAGTCCGGCTAAGGGCAGGGACAGGCTGCCCAGTGTCTTTCCGTCGCTTACAATAACATATCCCCCGCCTATGCGCCTCAGCTCCTCACAGGCTTTGAGCATATCGCTGTCGTTGTCGCCTACAACTACAATATTGTGGCTGTCGTGGGCAACCGTTGATGCGATGGCTCCGTGAATACTTCCGTAGCCCTTTATATAACCCGCTGCGTGAAAGCCCGTTGCATTATGACGCTCCACAACTGCGATCTTGTTTATGCTTCCGTCCTTCAATCCGGCTTCAAGCTGCTCATGGGTATATTCAAGCTTTTTGGTAATGATCTGTCCGTCAACTATGCCGATAACGCTGTATTTGTCTTTTACGGGAATTTTAAAAGCGTCATCCCCCAGCGGCGCAAAATTGATAGGATTGAGCAGCGCACGGCTGTATTTCATGGGCACAGGCTCAGGAATGCTCTTTATGCTTTTTCCGTCCTTGTAAACGTCAAGCACCTTGAAGCTTTTCAGATCCTCAAGAACTACCATATCCGCGCGGTATGAGCAGGCGATGGCTCCGATATGCCTGAGACCGTAGATTCTTGCGGCATTGATGGTTCCTATCTGTATCGCCTTCACCGGGTCAAGTCCCAGCTCAACAGAACGCTTGATATTATAGCGGATAGTACCGTGCCTGCGGATATCGGAAAGATGCTTGTCATCGGTACAGAAGGCAAGGCTTGAGGTATCGTTTCCGTTTTCGATAATGCCTGTCATAATTTCATCAAGATTTCTCGATGCCGAGCCTTCGCGAACAAGCACAGAAAGCCCCGCTCTCATTTTTTCCACAGCTTCTTCATAGGTGATGCTTTCATGGTCGGTATTGATGCCTGCTGAAATATAAGCGCTCAGCTCCTTGCCGCTGCCCAGGGGAAAATGTCCGTCTATCACCATGCCGGAAAATGCATCAAGCTTATCCATTATCTCCCGGTCGCCTGACAGAACGCCCACAACATTCATCATTTCCCCCAGACCGATAACATGAGGGTCATTCCTGAAATATGCAAGCTGCTTTGCACTCAGCTCTGCGCCGGAATGTTCAAAGGGCGTTGCAGGAACACATGAGGGCAGCATTACATAGTAATTTCCCGCTGCCCTTTCAGCTGCCGAAAGGATATCAGAGATCGCTGTCATACCGCCCACATTGGCTATTTCGTGGGGGTCGGTAATGATGGTGGTTGTACCCTGACGAAGCTCCTCCATTGAATAGACTTCAGGGCTTGCCATCGAGGATTCGATATGCACATGAGCGTTGATAAAGCCCGGCGCAACATATTTTCCGCCGATATCCACCTCATTCCGGCTGTTGTACTCCCCTACCCCGACGATCATCCCGCCGCTTACGGCAATATCACCGTCAACAATCTCTCCTGTAAATACATTGACGACCTTTGCATTTTTCAGCACAAGGTCGCACTGTTCATCATGTAATGAAGCCATTATCAGCTTGTTTCTGTCCATTTTTAAACCTCCGTTAATTTGCCGGAAATATTCATGCTCCCGCTCAGATGATGCGCCCTGCAATGACAAAAAAGCAAGGCTGAGGGCAGATCATCAGTCCTGATAATAAAAATCCCGGCAGCTTCAGGTCTGTTTTCTGCCGGCAATTCATACGAAATAAGCCTGAAAGCATGATTATTTCCCACAATAATTCTTCCTGTTAATCAACATTATACATCATTTTTACGGTATTAACAACGGTTTTTTCCCATCTTCTTTACAACACCGGGAAAATGGTTTATACTATAAGTAATAACATGAGCTTTCTGTATATATAAATGCCGCCTGTTATCAGGAGTTTTACCGGCAGCTGGAAAGCCGTGTCATTTCAGATGCTTCAAAGCAAAGCCGCAGGCTTGATAAAAAAGCTTTGAGCCATGAGAAAAAAGATCATTAAGATAACAGATAATAGATGAAGGGTATACTCATCGGCTGCGTGCCGGAGTGAAGGGAATGATTCCGATGAAGCTGTATGAAAAAACTATCGCCAGCAAAAGCATTTTTGAAGGAAAGGTCATTCATGTAAAGCTTGATGATGTTGAGCTGGAAAACGGAGATAAGGCAAAAAGAGAGATTGTTGAGCATCCGGGCGGAGTATGTGTAGCTGCGCTGACGGAAAATAATGAGCTGCTTTTTGTCAGACAGTTCCGCTATCCATATAAGGAGATAGTTCTGGAGCTTCCCGCCGGCAAGCTTGAAAAGGGTCAGAATCCTCTGGAAAACGGAAAGCGTGAGCTTCTTGAGGAGACCGGGGCTATCGGCGCCGGCTATGTAACGCTGGGTCAGCTCTATCCCAGTCCCGGCTACTGCGGAGAGATCATACATCTTTATTTCTGCCGCATAGATCATTTTGAAAATCAGCAGCTTGACAATGACGAATTCCTGAATGTAGAAAAAATACCCCTTGACAAAGCAGTTGAGATGGTACTTGCAAATGAGATACCCGATTCAAAAACACAGGTTGCTGTACTGAAAACAGCAGCCCTTCTGAAAAGATTTGCCGTATGACGCCCCTGCGCAGAAGAGCAGAGGTCTGAGAAAAAAGGAAAAGTGAAGATATATGAATCCGATACTTATTGTAATATCGGCGGCTCTGATATTCTCGGCGCTGTCGATCTCGCTTATCAATAAACCCAAGATCCCGGTGGTAGCGGGAGCGATGCTCATAGTTCTGATATTTTTCGTTGTGACCACATTCTTTATCGACAATGCAATAACCGATGTTGTCGCCTCGAACGAGCTTTCAGGCTTTGTCCGCTTTACCGTAATGAACGATTCCCCCACCTATGAAGAGCTGGAAAGCTCCTTCAGCGTATTTTCTTGTGTAGATATAGGCTTGTTCCTTGCCGCGCTTTTTGCGATGTTTGCAGAAACGCTGACGATCCTGCGGCATAATTCAAAGCCGTAAATACAACTTTTACAATTAGCTAAGATAGCCATTGACACCCCGTATTCAACAGGAAAAAGCTATGAAAAAAACCGGTATCTATATACACATTCCATTTTGTGCAAAAAAATGTCCGTACTGCGATTTTTATTCAAGATCGGGTACGGATAAGCTTTATAATGAATATTCCGCAGCCCTTGCCGAAAGAATAAGAACATCCCCGTATATCGGGAAATATCAGGCGGATACGCTGTATTTCGGCGGAGGAACGCCCTCGCTTCTCGGGGCAGAGCGTATAGGCAGGCTGATCGGCGCTGTAAAGGAAGGCTTTGCGCCGGAGAGCGATTTCAGCGAAGTAACGGTAGAGGTAAATCCCACCGGAGAATTTGATTATGCTTTGCTGAGGGAAAAGGGCGCCGACCGTATTTCCATCGGCTTGCAGTCAGCAAACGACAGCGAGCTTGAATTTCTCGGCAGACAGCACACCTGCGCTCAGGCTGCTAACCATATAGAGCAGGCGCGGAAGGCAGGCTTTGAAAACATATCCCTTGATCTGATGATCGCCCTGCCCGGACAGACAAAAGAGAAGCTGAAACGCTCCGTTGAATTCTGCATATCACAGGGAGCTGCGCATATCTCTGCATATATCCTGAAAATCGAACAGGGAACGCTTTTTTACCGCAGAAGAAACAGCCTCGAGCTGCCGGATGAAGATAGGACAGCGGAGATGTATGAATATCTGTGCAGTCTGATGAAGCAGTACGGGTATGAGCATTATGAGATATCAAATTTCTGCCGCAGGGGCTTTGAAGGAAAGCATAATCTGAAATACTGGCATGACGAGGAATATATAGGCTTCGGACCCTCTGCGCATTCCTTCATTGACGGGAGAAGGTCATACTGTCCCCGCTCTATGGATGAATTCAAAGCCGGCACTGTCATTGACGACGGCGAAGGCGGCAGCGAAGAGGAATATATAATGCTTGCCCTGCGTCTGTCAGAGGGAGTGCAAAGAAAAGCCTACAGCCAGCGCTTCGGCACCGAGCTGCCGGAAAAATACCTCATCCGCTGCGCCCCCCTGGAAAAAGCAGGGCTTATCAGAATAACCGAAGAAGGCTTTTCCCTCACAGAAAAAGGCTTCCTTCTGTCAAACGCCGTCATTGCAAAAATAATATACTGAATTCAGGTTATGTGATTAGTTTGAAGTTTGAATTTGGAATTGATATCAATCAGGAATCAGGAGTGAGGAATTAGGAATTAAATTTGGAATT
>ONNU01000242.1 GCA_900319255.1 uncultured Eubacteriales bacterium | reverse complement strand
ATGAAGAAATAGCTCTTCTTAAAGAAAAATATACAGTATGATTGAAGCTTTATGCTGCTTTGAGTCTGATCTGAGCAGAAAATGGTATCAGCGTAATAATAGAAGCGGAAAAGGAGCGGTGCTGAATGAATGAAAGAAAAACTGACCGGAGATCGCTTAAAACTCAGAAAATATTAAAAGAGGGGCTTGCTGAGCTTCTGACAGAAAAGGAACTTCGCAATATCACCGTGCAGGAGGTATCCGATAAAGCTGATGTCCACAGGGTCACTTTTTATAAGCATTTCTATGATATCTATGATCTGTATGAGCAGATGGAAAAAGAAGTTCTGGCAGATCTCGGACTGCTTATTCTGAAATTCCATGATAACCCCACTGAGAATTTCGGAAAAGAACTGGTGGATTACATTGAAAAGAACCCCAAGTATTTCAAAATGATATTCAGCCCGCATAATACCGGAGGAATGAGATGTAAATTTCTGAATATGATAGAGGGAGTTTTTCATCTGATTCAGACAGAAAAGTACAAGGTCGATTTTAATGACAACAGGCTTGAGTATTTGTCTGCATTCTGGTCAAGCGGCTGTGTTGCTGTTGTTGAAAAATGGGTACAGAATGATTACGCCCAATCCAGAGACTTTGTTATCAAAACCATATCTGAGCTGGATAATAATATGGAAAAGCTTATCTCAGCCAAGCCGGGCTGATCGTATCAGAATATATTTCCGCGCAAAATAAAACATCCCAAAGCCGGAGCACAGACTTCGGCTTTTTGCTTTGCCGGTGTTGGTGTAATTTGATCTCAATTATGAACAATCTGATAATTTTGCTTAAATACTATAAATAAGTATATGAATTTGTGTTGATTTGTGCTATAATCTGGATATCGCCGTGAGCGTATTATGTTTATAATAAAGGAGCTATATTATGGATCAGACATTATTGGAAAGAGTAAACCCGGTATTCAATACAGCAAAAATGACAGTATTTCAGCTTGCAAAATCAGGAGATAAGTATTCAGCAAAGATCGCCGAAAAGCTTGGCATTTCTTTTGAAGAGACCCAGAAAAGCGCTACATCAAAAGCTACCCCTGAGCAGATCGCAGCCGGGATCATTATGATGGAAATGCGCTTCCGCACCATTGCCGAGATGATCGAAAGATCCGGCTATAATACAGTTGTTGATCTGCCTTGCGGATATACACCCCGTTCAATATATATGGCAGAAAAGAATAAAGAATACTACGGGCTGGATCTTCCGGCAGCAGTTTCGGAAGCAGAGCCGATAATCAGAGCTTTGGCGGACGAGGATAAACTATCAAAGATCCATTACAGCGGAGTTGATGCCACGAATTTTGCTTCACTGAAAAAAGCTCTTGAAAATGTCAGCGAACCTGTATGCATAACGACCGAAGGTCTGCTGATGTATTTCACGGATTCAGAAGTCGGTGTGCTTTGTGATAATATCAGACAGATACTCAATGAAAAGGGCGGCTGCTGGATCATCGCCGATCCGGAAGCAGCATTGCAGTATATCCTGACTATACAGCCTCTTTGCGGCGACAGGTTTATGGAAATTATGATGAATTCCAGGAAAAATGTTCAGGATAAATCTGATGTCGAGGTCGGAAACAGTACGCTTGTTATTAACGCCCGCAATGATCCGGCGGAAGGAATAAAAAAGGCTATGATGTTCCTTGCATCACATGGACTCAAGGCTGAGCGTTTGACAGTGGGAGAGTATTTGCCTGAGATAGCAAGCTTTTCTATAATCCCGCCAGAGCAGGCTGCGATCATTAAAGAGAACATGAATAAATCCGCATACTGGAAGATCACACCGATAGGTAAAAGCGCAGAGCTTGATACCTCTGATCTGAAAGATAAAAGCTTTGATGTTAATGCGTCGGTTGCAGATGATAAGCTCGCAGTAAAGCTTGTCGGAAGAGTTGATACCCTGACAGCTCCGCATCTGCTGAGATTATACGAGCGTGTAACGGAACAGCAGACTGTAAATTCAGTAGATATAGACTGTAGTGAGCTGGAATACATTTCCTCAGCAGGACTTCGTGTATTGATGATAATGACCAAAGGCTCAAAGGATGGAGTAAAGCTGGAGGGCGTCAATGAAACAGTGAAGGAAATATTAGAACAGACAGGATTTGATTCGATACTTGAGGTTGTCGAATAAAACAAAGAACTTCCGGAAAACTGAATTGATTCCATAGAACTGCCGCACCCACGGCAGTCCTTTCTGCTGTTATACGTACAGCTTTACAATCAAAAATATCTGTAAAGCGATTATTATTACAACTTGCATATATGTAAAGCTGATACACATTATAGTACAAAATCTGTGTCATGCTATCAGCTTTACAGATTTTCCGGGAAATAATATGGTTTTTACCGGTTTTTTCCCGTTTTTTAGATAAACAGCAACGCAATTTCAGCCCATACCCGTGATTCCGGGCGCAGTTTTGCACTGTCGGGTGTTTGAAACAATTCCGGGACTTTGATAAGGAGCCGGCTTTGGAAATTATTATTTCCCAATCCCATCCAAGTATAACACGCGGGGGCGAAAGTAAAGCATTGTCAGACCTGCCCCCGCGATTTTGGGTGCAGCGTCCTAAGTGTAAAATAATAGTTGGCAAAAAAACTATCGCATACCGACAAAAAATGCAGCTAATAGAACAATCTTACAATCGAGAGGAAAAGGCTTGCATGGTCATAACTTACAACGCGAACATGACACCGGCGGCACGCCGGCAGCGTCGACGCTGCCGCCTTATTGATTATTTTCGTGGAATAGAGTATAATGTAATAGTTGGAATGAAAGATATTTTTTGCCGCTTGCAGCGTTGACAGCTGCATTTTTCAGAAATCCCGCCGGTCATGACACCAGCGTTCCTACTTTGGTGCTAAGTGTAAAGTTTAGTCGGCAACAGAAATACTATCGCAGACCAAAAAATGAAGCCAATAAAAAAATCTTACGATCGGAGGAAAGGGGCTTGCATAGTCATAGCTTACAACGCGATTTTGATACCGGCGGCACGCCGGCGCGCTGCTGTCAGGAGGTGTTCGGTTGAAAAAAGAAATGCATAAAAATAAAATAAAAAAGAGGTATATTTTTTGTATAGGCGCTGTTTTTATTCTTCTGGTCAGCTATATTATTTTCCTCTGTATTATCGGCAGAAATTATACTCTATCTATATTTCTCAACGGAAGCTGTGACCCCGGCAATGTAAAGGTGGTATGCTCCACCGAGAATATCATCAGGGTTGCAGATGTCAGAGAAGGCGAGCTTGCCGGGATGGTCAAAACCATTGATGTTGAGTTTGAAAGTACAGACTTCGGCGATGTGGATGTTACAGTTTTTTACGATGACCAATATGATATTGAATATAATGAAAACGGTCAGCAGAAATCATCACCAAACGTTGAACATAAACACAGCGAAAACTCCTTTCATGTTACTATGACCGGACTGATCTATAACAGATCTGCTGATAATTTCAACGGCTTGTGGACGATACAATTATTCGGCGCTGCTTTTATGATGATAATAATTATCACCTGCTGTATAACATTTTTCCAGAAAGCCAGACGGGGTGATTTTACATACGGAATGGTTGCGCTTGGCGGTTTTATCTTCTTTTTGATGGTTTCGGTGATTATATTCGTTCACGACCTGATAATTCAGCAGAGTTATCACAACATTATCAATCTTTGGAATGTTCTTTATTCATTGACTACCGTAAGCAATGTTTTTGTCGGATTGACAGCGATTCCGCTGATCCTGTTTTGCCTGCTGGTGAGTATCAGCAATATTGTTCTTGTGCGGCGCGAGGGCTTTCATCCGCTGAATCTGCTTGGCGTATTGCTTGGACTTGCGGTTGTAGGCGGGATCGCAGCATTGTTTTTGCTTGGGTATGATCCGTATGCATTTTCGGAAGCAGAGCGTGATATCATGGTCGTGATAAGCACTGCGATATCGTTCAGCTTCTGCTATCTCGAATCCCTGCTTGTTTCCACCATAGCCTGCGGAATAGCTTGTGTCAGATATAAGGTCAGAACTCCCATGGATTATATAATAATACTTGGCTGCGCGATCAGAGATGACGGTACACCCACGCCGATACTTCGGGGCAGGATCGACCGTGCGCTTGAGCTTGAAAGAGAGCAATACAAAAAATGGGAAAAGCACGCAAAATTCGTTCCCTCCGGCGGACAAGGCTCAGATGAGGTAGTAAGCGAAGCAGAATGTATGAAGCGTTACCTGATGGAGCAGGGCATACCGGAAGAACAGATCCTGAAAGAGGACAGCTCCGTCAATACCTTTCAGAATATGAAATTTTCCAAAAAAGTAATTGAGGAGGATGCCGGAGATCTGAAAAATACAGGTATTGCATTTTCTACAACAAATTATCACGTTTTCCGCGGATATACCTTAGCTGAAAAGCTGGGCATGAAGGTAAAGGGATTGTCAGCAAAAACAAAGCTGTACTTTTTCCCGAATGCATTCCTGCGGGAATTCATCGGACTTATTTACGAGCAGAAGATACGCCATCTGTTTTTTATGATATCAGGTATAATCTTCTTTGCAAGTCTGTATTTTATTCTCATGTACTGATCAAAACGGAACCGTTTCACCGTAAAGTGGGGCGGTTCATTTTTTCTGTAAAAAATAGGACTATGCAAATATCGGGATATTATTACATCAGATGAAAAAGCAAAAAAATATTTGTAAAAAATTAACTGTTTTTTATACATTTCACTGGAATTTATGTTATAATATAATATAGTATTCAGGGTAAAAATGCTGTTCAGTCTGATCTGGAGAGTATGATCCTGCATTATTACCCGGCTGAAAAATATAAAAGGAGGAAAACAGTATGCAGAATTTTGATTACATGACGCCTACAAGGCTGATCTTTGGCAAGGGAGTTATCTCCGGACTGCCGGAGGTCATGAGCAGCTTCGGGAAAAGGGTGCTTCTTACCTACGGCGGCGGAAGCATCAAGAAAATCGGACTTTATGACAAGGTAAAGGAGCTTCTTTCGGAATCGGAGATCTTTGAGCTTCCCGGTATACAGCCTAATCCGAAATATGACCCGAGCGTACTTGACGGCGTTAGGATATGCAAGGAAAATGATATTGATGTGATCCTTGCGGTTGGCGGAGGAAGTGTTCTTGACTGCTCAAAGGCGATCGCAGCCGGCGCAAAATACGACGGTGATCCCTGGGATCTGATCTCATATAAAGTTAAAGCGAAAGCAGCTTTGCCTATTGTTGACATTATAACTCTCGCAGCTACCGGAAGCGAATATGACTGCGGCGGAGTTATCTCAAGAACCGAAACAAATGATAAGATAGGCTATATGGATCCGCTTCTTTACCCGGCGGTTTCATTTATTGATCCTACCTACACATTTACCGTTTCAAAAAAGCAGACAGCAGCGGGCTGCGCTGATGCGATGAATCACATCATGGAGCAGTATTTCTGCGAGGACTCAACTATTCTGAATGACGGCTTTATGGAAGCAGGTCTGAAAAGCCTTATGATTAATGCAAGAAAATGTCTTGATAATCCGGAGGATTATACTGCAAGGGCAGAAATGATGCTTACCTGCACATATGGCTGCAATGGTATCTATGCGCTGGGGAACAGCCGCACAGGCTGGCCGTGCCATGGAATGGAGCACGCGCTTTCAGCATATTATGATATCACTCACGGAGAAGGTCTTGCTATAATCACCCCGAGATGGATGAAGCATATTTTAAGCGAAAAAACTGTTGAACGCTTTGTAAAATACGGCATTAATGTTTTCGGTATTGACAGCAGTCTTGACAAATTTGAAATTGCCGGAAAAGCCATTGATGAAACCTACAGCTTCTTTGAGTCTATCGGTATTCCCATGCACCTGAGAGAAGTCGGCATTGACGAAAGCCGCATTGATGAGATGGCTCACCACGTTGCAGAAAACGAAGGCCTTGAAAATGCATGGGCGCCGCTTGCCGAAAAAGATATAGCCGAAATTTTCACCGCATCCTTATAAAACCCTTCTGTGAGAATAGCCGATACATCAGCGATGGAAATACTGTAAAACAGGCGCAATGACGCAAGAATATCAATTGAAAGAGAGATCCGAAATGAAGAAAAAGCAAAAACGCAGAATGCTGATAAATGCTTTCCGCAGCACCGGAGCCGCAAAGGTCATAGCTGTATATTTTCTATGGTTTTTTATAGCAGCAGTTGTAATATGGATACTGGAGCCGGATATAAACAGTTATGGAGACAGCCTGTGGTTTTGTTTTGCCACAGCAACATCCATAGGCTACGGCGATCAGGTAGCCGTTACGCTTGTGGGAAGGATCATCGCCGTATTGATATCCGTATATTCAATAGGTGTCATTGCGATATTTACAGCTGTTATCACCAGTTTTTTCACAGATCTTGCAAGATGGAGAGCTAATGACAGCGCCCGCGCTTTTCTCGATCAGCTGAAGCATCTTCCTGAGCTTTCGCCGGAGGAACTGAAAAGCCTTTCGGAAAAGGTAAAGGAATTTGAAAATAAAATGAAATAAAACCCGGATCCGTGAAACTCAACGGATAAACGGATAAATATAACCTGAATCTGTGAAACTCAACGACGAAATTATATAAAATTACTGTATTAATGCGAAATTTTATACATTATTCAGAATTATCAGATTCACCGAAAAGGTGCATTTTCAGATGAGCTT
>ONNU01000273.1 GCA_900319255.1 uncultured Eubacteriales bacterium | reverse complement strand
CCCAGAGCTATTATCTCCCGTACACATCACGATTTTGTAAAAAGACTTTTTGAGGAGCAGGTGCCCGAGATACATGACGGTATCGTTGAGATCAAATCGGTATCAAGAGAAGCAGGCTCCAGAACAAAAATCGCTGTGTTCAGCACCGATCCCGAGGTTGACGCTGTAGGCGCCTGCATCGGTCCCAAGGGTCAGAGAGTCGGCACTATCGTAAATCAGCTCAACGGCGAGAAAATAGATATTATCGAATACAGCGAGGATCCGGTAGAATTTATCAAGAAATCCCTTTCACCTGCCGAGGTGCTCAGCGTAACCATCAGCCCCACAGGCGAAAAGATCTGCAAGGCTACCGTTCCCGACAGCCAGCTTTCACTCGCTATCGGCAACAAGGGTCAGAATGTCCGCCTTGCCGCTAAGCTTACCGGATGGAAAATAGATATCCGTCCCGAAAGCGGTTTCTTCGGCGAGGATGAGGAGGACGAGCTTGTTCCTGCTGCTCCTGCTGAGGAAAATACAGAAGCCGAAGCATCAGAAACAGCAGAAGCTTCCGAAGCTGCTGAAGCTGCTGAAGCTGAAGTACAGACAGAGGAAGCGCCTGAGGCAGAAGCTGATGAGCAGACTGAAGCGCAGGCAGAAGCAGAAGAAGAAACAGAAGAAGAAAACGAAGATATTGAAGATACAGATGAAAATGATGACACTGCCGAAAAGTAAAAGCGGGAGCGTCGGCATAAGGATCATAGATGATCTGCCCCGCGCAGAATGAACGCAGGGTATAGGAGGAAAAAACAGTGCGCATAAAAAAAGTGCCCATGAGAAAATGCACAGGCTGCGGCGAAATGAAAGAAAAGCGTCAGCTTGTGAGAATTGTCAAAGCACCGGATAACGAGGCTTTTCAGGGCGGAATATCCGTTGATCTGACAGGCAAGAAGCCCGGACGAGGGGCATATATATGTAATGACAGCCTCGAATGTCTGAAAAAGGCTAAAAAAGCCGGGAGGCTCGAAAGAGCGTTTTCATGTAAGATCCCCGAAGAGGTCTATGAAGGACTTGCGCAGGAAATATCAGCCGCAGCGCAGAAGCAAAGCTGATATGACCTGAAAATGCAGCAGCCAGAGCTGCGACTTATGAAAAGTTAGAAAGAGTGATCGGAAAAAATGTATAATAAATTGCTGTCTCTCGCCGGTCTTGCAAGGCGGGCAGGAAAATTATCCCTTGGCTTTGATGCTTGTGAGGATTCCATGAAAAGCGGCAAGGCTCAGCTTCTGCTGCTGGCTGCGGATCTTTCCGAGCGTACCGTAAGGAACATCAGCAATACCGCAGATAAAACCAATACTTGTGTTATCCGCACAAAAATACCGATGGAACAGCTTGGCGCTGCAGTAGGTAAAGTAACTGGAATTATTTCCGTAAATGACAGCGGCTTTGCCGATAAAATGAAAACGATTTGCACTGAATAAAGGCAGGAGGAATGACTATGATAAAATACAAGCTTAGTGAAATAGCTAAAAATCTTAATGTCCCCAGCAAGGAGATTACTGAGGTACTTAAAAATTATCTGAATGTTAATAAAAAATCCGCAGCTGTTCTGACAGAGCAGGAGCTTAATGTGATCTTTGAGTATTATACCGATAAGACCGCTATGCCTGATCTGAACGAATACTATGCAAGCGCTGCGGAGCCGAAGGAGGATAATTCTCCGAAGGATGAGGCAAAGGCTGCAAAGAAGGATAAGCCCGCTGCAAAGAAGCCCGAGCCTGCAAAAGCTCCCAAAAAGGAGCAGCAGCCTGCTCCCGAGCAGAAAAAGCCTGCTGCAAAGGCTCCTGTAAAGGCTGAAAATAAGCCTGAGGCAGCGTCTGCAAACGCTCCGGCAGCAGTAAAGGATCAGCAGAAAAAGGCTCCCGAACAGCCCCAGAACCCTCAGAAAAAGCCCGCAGAGCTGCATAAGGATAAAAAGCAGAAGAAAAACAAGCAGCCTGCAACAGCAAGACCGAAGCAGGAAACACATATTCTCGGCAAGAAGCTTGAAAAGGGCGAAACCGTTACCGAGGATAATTCAAAGGTAAATGAAAACAGAGGCAGGGTCATCAATACCCGTGCTTCTCATGTAAATATAGATAAGTACAACGAAAAGTACGACCGTCTTGCAAGCGAAAAGCTTCATAAGGAGCCTACCTCCCAGAAGCAGAAGATCAACCAGCGCTCACAGCAGAAGGGCAAGCCCCGCAATTCCCGCAAGGAAACAGAGGCTGAGCGTCTGAAGAGGATCGCAAACGCAAGAAAGGCAAAGCCTATCACTGTACAGATCCCCGATGAGATCACAGTAGGCGAGCTTGCTCTCAGACTAAAGGCAACAGCTGCCGAGGTCATCAAAAAGCTTATGATGATGGGCGTTATGGCGACCATCAATGATGTTATAGATTTCGATACAGCTTCTCTTGCAGCAATGGAATTCCATGCAAAGATCGAGAAAGAGGTCATTGAAACTATCGAGGAAAAGATCATTGACGACAGCGAGGACGATGATACCAACCTTGTTGAGCGTGCGCCTGTTGTAGTTGTAATGGGACATGTTGACCACGGTAAGACTTCGCTTCTCGACGCTATCCGTCACGCTCATGTTACAGCAACTGAGGCAGGCGGCATTACCCAGCATATCGGCGCATACAGAGTAAGGATCAATGACAGACAGATCACCTTCCTGGATACCCCCGGACATGAGGCATTCACAACCATGAGAGCAAGAGGCGCTCAGGTAACAGATATAGCTATCCTTGTTGTAGCGGGCGACGACGGTATCATGCCCCAGACAGTCGAGGCTATCCACCATGCAAAGGCAGCCGGCGTTTCGATAATCGTTGCTGTCAATAAGATGGATAAGCCCGGCGCTGATATCGAGCACGTCAAGACACAGCTCACCGAGCATGAGCTTGTTCCCGAGGAATGGGGCGGCGATGTTCCTGTTATCCCCGTATCTGCTCATACAAAGATGGGTATTGACGATCTTCTTGAGATGGTTCTTCTTGTTGCAGACATGAAGGAGCTCAAGGCTAATCCCGACAGAGCTGCAAAGGGTACAGTTATCGAGGCAAGACTTGATAAGGGCAGAGGTCCTATCGCAACCATGCTTGTACAGAACGGTACCCTCAAGGTAGGCGATATCATCGTTGCAGGTACAACAGTCGGACGTGTAAGAGCAATGACCAATGATAAGGGCAACAAGGTAAAGACAGCAGGTCCTTCCGTTCCAGTAGAGATCACAGGTCTTGATGACGTTCCCACAGGCGGCGATATCTTCAATGCCGTATCAGATGAAAGACTTGCAAGAGAGCTTGTACAGCAGCGCCGTGACGCTGAGAAGGAAGAGCGCTTCAATGCAAGAACAAAGGTAACGCTGGATAATCTCTTCGACCAGATGAAGCTGGGCGAGATGAAAGAGCTGAAGATCATCGTAAAGGCTGATGTACAGGGCTCTGTCGAGGCTGTAAGGCAGTCACTTGAAAAGCTTACCAATGAGGAAGTACGCGTCAATGTCATCCACAGCGCAGTCGGCGCTATCAGAGAATCCGATGTTATGCTTGCATCCGCATCAAATGCGATCATCGTAGGCTTTAACGTAAGACCCGATCCTGTAGCAGAGGAAAATGCAAAGCGTGACGGTGTAGATATGAGACTCTACAGGATCATTTACGACTGCATAGAAGAGATCGAATCTGCTATGAAGGGTATGCTTGCTCCGAAGTTCAGGGAGAATATCATCGGCAAGGTAGAGGTACGCCAGACCTATAAGATCACAGGCGTAGGACTTGTATCAGGCTCATATGTTCTTTCCGGCAAGGTCGTAAGAAATGCAAGCTGCCGTGTTGTAAGAGACGGTATAATCGTTGCAGATGATACCATCGCTTCTCTCCAGCGTTTCAAGGACAGCGTAAAGGAAGTTGCGCAGGGCTTTGAATGTGGTATCACACTTGAAAAATACAGTGATATCAAGGAAGGCGACATTTTCGAGATCTACGAAATGGAGCAGATCACTGAATAAACAATAATATTTGCCGCACTACAAAGCGTTTCCCGGCTGAATTTCTCAGTCTGAAGGGGGAGCTGCTTATAATAGTGCGGCATTTCGATAAAAGGAGAGATATTATATGACGATATCTACAAAGGGCAGATATGCGCTCAGAATGATGCTTGATCTTGCGCTTCACGCTGAGGATGGGTTTATATCGCTGAAGGACACGGCTCAGCAGCAGGAAGTATCGAAAAAATATCTTGAACAGATTGTACCAGTTCTGACAAAAGCTGGGCTGCTGACAGCAAACAGAGGCTTTCAGGGCGGTTACAAGCTATCGCGCCCTGCATCAGAATATACAGTAGGAGAGATCATCCGGCTGACAGAGGGCAGTCTTGCTCCGGTAGCGTGTTTACAGACGGAAATAAATGATTGTCCGCGGAAGGAAAAATGTATCACGCTGCCCATATGGGAAGGGTTATACAAGGTTATTGCAGAATATTTTGATAATATCACATTGCAGCAGATCATTGATATTTATAGTACACAGAGCGAAAAAGCAAATTAAGAATAATACCTGAATCCGTGAAACTGACATCTCCGTTGGGGGCAGATAAAAAGAATTCGCTGTGCCGCTTTTATGCGCTGAGTGATACTTTATTAGTATTTTCCACCTTTTTGACTCACCAAAGCAGAAATACTAATGAAGTATGGCTCAGGGCAATAAAGCATAACATTGGATACGGGATTTATTCTTTATACCCTGGCTTCTATTGACTGCTGACTTCTTCCAGGGCAGCGGCGAAGCCGCTGCGGACAAAAGAGGAGAACCACAAGAGGGTGGCTTGCGCCCCCCTCTTTGT
>ONNU01000306.1 GCA_900319255.1 uncultured Eubacteriales bacterium | reverse complement strand
GGGGAGAACCTTAAGAGGGGGGCGCAGCCCACCTCTTGTGGTTCTCCTCTTTTGTCGCAGCGGCAAAGCCGCTGCCCTGAAAGAAGCAAGCAGTCGATAGAAGCCATGGTATAAAGAATAAGTTCCGAATCTGAATTTCCACTTTATTGCCCTGAGCCATGCTTCATTGGTATTTCCCCCTTTTGCAATCCCCTTTCCTTAACCCCCGTGGCAAGCCACACTTTAATGACTAAGAGTTGGTATTGGTCAGGCTTCACATCATATCAAAATCCGGGACATAGCTTTTTCTGGCTGAATCCAGCTCCTGCGCAAAGCCGTCAAGCTTCGTTTCCTCCAGTGCCGACAGCACCTTATTATATTCCCTCGCAGTGATGGTACGGTCGATCTCCGGAAAATCCTTTGCTCTGCCCTCTGGTATATACTGTCCCATCAGGCTTATAAGTATGCTGTCTCCGAAGTTTTCATCAAGATATCTCACCACCTCTATGGAATTTTTTGTATTTGAGGGAAGTATCAGATGTCTTACTATGGTTCCCCTTTGCATCATACCCTCGCTGTCAAAAACAGGCTTTCCGGTCTGCCTGACCATTTCGGCTATGGCTTTTACCGCATATTCTGAATAATCCGCTGCGCCGGAATATTTAGCCGACTTTTCAGAGGATATATATTTCAGATCCGGCAGGTAAATATCCACGATACCCTCAAGACGTTTCAGACTTTCCACCTTTTCATAGCCGCCGGTATTATAAACAATGGGGATCGCAGGGCGGTATTTTGTAAAAGCCTCGATTATACTGTCGATATAAGGCGTGGGGCTTACAAGATTGATATTATGAGCGCCCATGGCTTCAAGCTTTTTTATCTCCTGCACAAGCTGGTCTGTTGTAATGACCCTGCCCTGCCCTTCCTTGCTGATACGGTAGTTCTGGCAGAACACGCAGCCCAGCACACAGCCTGTGAAAAATATCGTTCCCGAGCCGTTTTTTCCGCTGATGCAGGGTTCCTCCCACATATGAAGCGCAGCTCTGCTGATCTTCGGAAGAATACCCATTTTGCAGTAGCCCTTGCCGTATTCCTCAAAACGCTGTGCGCCGCAGCTGCGCGGGCAGAGGGTGCATTTATATGTTTGCTGTTCCATTCTGTTTTTCTCCTTTTATTGCAGCCGTGATGTTAGTCAGATATTATTCAGCCCCGTGAAACATTTGCTGTTCTCACGGGGCATTTTATTTATTTCAGGCTATAGGAATCGTACAGATCGCTGAGGGTCTGCTTTTTCTGTTCATCATTCAGTGACAGCCAATCCGCGCCGGAATACTTGTCAGCTTCAGATTTGATTTCCTCACAGTCATACGTTGCATCTTCGATACCGTTTGTAAAGCCAGCTTCATTAACCTCCTCTATTATAGAGGGGTCTACCTCATCGGGTCTTACGTTTACAGAATCTTCTGGTACATAATAGGAAACATACTCTTCCCCGTCCTCAGCTCTGTGATTGTGAACAGCATAAGTTTTTATTGTGCCTACCAGCTTTTCTTCAAGGAAAATATAACGATAGCAGCATTCCGTATATTTACCTGCTTTGTCGCCAGTCGTCTCAAAGGAAACCATAACTGGATACTCATTGTAGTATTTGTAGAGTTTAAAATCTCCGATCACTTTATTAAGAAATACCAGCTCGCCGTTTCTGACTGTATAGATATAGCTGTCGGTCATGGTTCCGTTCTTACGGGAAATGGAGGCTATAAATTCTTCGCTGCCGTCCCAGTCCATATCGAAAAAGCTTATTTCTGTCTTTACGTCATCTTCATTTGCATGAGCTACCGTATCCTTTGCCCAGATGTCTTCATTTTTCAGAAGCAGATCGATCATCTCATCCTTACTGAATGCGGGTTCCTTAGCTTCAGAGGATTCCTCCTCAGATGATTCCTGCTCTGATGACTCCTCCCCGGAGGATTCATCTTCTGACGGTGATTCAGACTCCTCGCTGCTCTCAGCAGAATCCTCGCTTTGTGCAGACAGCTCAGAAACCTCCGAAGAACTTCCTGCAAGTTCGCTGCTCCGGGCAGAGGAGCTGTCACTCTGGGATGCACAGGCAGAAGCACACATCAGACACGCGCATAACAAACCTATTTTTATAATAGTTCCCTTCATATTGAAAGACCTACTTATAAGAAATCAGCGGCGGGCTTACAACAGCAAGCCTGCCGCTTTTAACATTCAGGCAATACCGGTCAGCTCTCTGATCCTGTCAGCTAACTTCAAAGCCGTGTCTTTATCATCGCTGCCGGAAATACCTGCCGCATTTGCAAGCTCACGGTATCTCCGGGCGGCGCTTTCATTTTCAGCAGAAGCTTCTATCCTTTCTGCTATCTCAGCTACAGATGAAGCATCCTCTGTTGAAAATACCGTATTCGCATAGGCTATTCCTGACATAGCAGATGCCTGCGCAAGCTTTTCACAGCCTGCCGGATCGTTTTCAGCATTTTCTATATATCCTGGCAGATACCTTACAATGTTTTCAAATGCTTTCATTGCAAAGCCGTCTGTATATTCGGTTGCATTTTCATCAGTGTATGCGATGAAAAGATGCGCTATAGCTTTTTTAGCCGAATGAGCAATTTCTTCTCTTGTCTGTGATATCATATAATCAGAATCAATAACCACAAACTCAGGCATTATCTCATAATCTGCTACTACAAATTTCTTTTCTCCGTATGATGCCCATGCGTAAGGTGTTACTTCTTCCCCGGCTCCGGAGGATGTGGGAACAGTGACAAGAGCAGCCTTCACATTGGTTCTGGGGAAAAGCTCCCCACGTCTGCGGATATCACCGAAGCGATCAGAAAGCTCCGCAATATCTGCGCCCGGTACCTCATACAATACACGGATAAGCTTAGCGGCATTCATAACATTTCCGCCGCCCACTGCAATTATAACATCAGGCTCGAACAATTGTGCAGCTTTTGCACCGGATGCCACAGTCCCTATGGTAATTTCGTCATTGATATCAAAAAATGCAGTATGCTGGATATTCATTTCATCAAGGAGCTTTTCAACAGGCGCGATGCTGCCGCTGTGATAGCTCTTTTTATCTGTTATGATAAAGGCTTTCCTTTTGCCCATGACCTCTTTAAGCTCCCTGAGAGCCACAGGCATACAGCCCTTCTTTATATAAACCTTTTCAGGTATTCTTAACCAAAGCACTTATTTCATCCTTTCGGAATATTAGTTGATAGTTTGGAATTAACCTCTCAGTCGCCTACGGCGACAGCTCCCCTTAGGAAGGGGAGCCAAGGGAGATTAGCCGGGATCCTTTATAAACTATGCCTTGACGATTCTTGCCTCCCCTGGAAGGGGAGGTGTCACGGTGCGCAGCACCGTGACGGAGAGGTTCTTTGAGCTCTGAACTTTGAGCATTTATTTACCATAATATGCCTTGAGGTACATTTCCTTGATCTCGGAGAAGAGCGGATATCTCGGGTTAGCGCCTGTGCACTGGTCGTCGAATGCCTTTTCTACCATATCGTCAAGTGTTGCGAGGAAGTCCTCTTCGCTTACGCCGTAATCAGCGATAGTCTTTTTGATGCCGCACTTATCCTTCAGCTCTTCGATCTTTGCAATGAACAGCTCAAGCGTCTCATTGTCGTCCTTGCCGCAGATGCCAAGGAAGTGTGCACATTCACAATATCTTTCAAGAGTATGCGGATATGCATACTGTGAGAAGGTTCCCATCTTGGGCGGAACAGGCTCTGCATTGAAGCGCATAACCTCTGTGATAAGCAGAGCGTTGGCAACGCCGTGAGGAATGTGATGATATGCGCCCAGCTTATGAGCCATTGAATGGCAAACGCCGAGGAATGCATTTGCAAATGCCATACCTGCCATTGTTGAAGCTGTTGCCATCTTCTCACGGGCAACAGGATCATTTGCGCCGTTTTCATATGCTGACGGGAGATATGCAAAAATGCTCTTCATTGCCTGGAGCGCAAGACCGTCTGTATATTCTGTAGCCATGATTGAAGCATAAGCCTCCAGCGCATGGGTAAGAGCGTCGATACCTGATGCGCTTGTGAGACCCTTGGGCTGGTTCATCATATTGTCAGCGTCGATGATAGCCATGTTCGGGAGAAGCTCATAGTCTGCAAGAGGATATTTGATAGATGTCTTTTCATCTGTGATAACGGCAAAGGGAGTAACCTCTGAGCCTGTACCTGAGGATGTGGGGATAGCCACAAAGTATGCCTTTTCGCCCATATGCGGGAATGTATAGATCCTCTTTCTGATATCCATGAAGCGCATTGCCATATCCATGAAGTCAGCCTCGGGATGCTCATAAAGTACCCACATGATCTTTCCGGCATCCATTGCTGAACCGCCGCCCAGAGCGATGATAACATCCGGCTCGAAAAGCTTCATAGCCTCTGTTCCCTCAAGAGCAGATGCAAGTGTAGGATCAGGCTGTACATTGTAGAAGCAGGTATGCTGGATACCCATTGAGTCAAGCTTTTCCTCGATGGGCTTTACATAGCCGTTCTTATAAAGGAAGGAGTCTGTTACGATAAATGCCTTTTTCTTGCCCATAACTGTTCCCAG
>ONNU01000244.1 GCA_900319255.1 uncultured Eubacteriales bacterium | reverse complement strand
TCTTTCTGATGCAGATAGCAAAAGTCCGGATTACCTCATCACACCGATCCTTCGCGCGTTGGACAGAAAGCAGAAATTCGATAATACCTACCCACGTGGAGCGAACCGGGGGGGAGATAAGGAAAGGGGATTTCAAAAGGGGAGAACCTTAAGAGGGGGGCGCCAGCCACCCTCTTAAGGTTCTCCTCTTTTGTCCGCAGCGGCAAAGCCGCTGCCTTGGAAGAAGTCAGCGGTCAATAGAAGTCAGGAAGTAAAGAATAACTCCCGAATCCGCTGTTCCACTTTATTACCCTGAGCCATACTTCATTGGTTTTTCACCTTTTGCAATCCCCTTTCCTTAACCCCCGCAGCAAGCCGGACTTTAATAGCTAAACTACGCCGCGCGGGGTCTGATCACAGCTCAATGCTCTGCCCTGCCGAAATATATTTCAGCATGCTCATGCGCTTTTTCATGTGTTCATACTGCTGTACTCCGGTGCAGTGGCAGGTATAATATGCCGTGTCACGGGTATCAAGCATCTGCGCAAGCTCTCTCAGCTTTTCATCCTCAAGCTTTGAAAAATGAAAGCCCCCTATAAACACATCCGGCTGGAAATGCTCCTCGATATTCACAGCTCCACGATGGGAACAGCCGCTTATCAATATGCGCTTTCCGTTTTCCTCTATCATCAGATAATGCTCATGTCTGAAATCCTCCGGCATGAGTACGCCGTTTCGCTTTATATTCAGCCCGAAGGAGCCGAGCTCGCAGACCGTTTTCATTTCCGGGCAGGAGTAAAGTGTAAAGCCCTCTGCTATCTTTGTTTCGCCGTCTGTAAATACAAGGCGGCTGTTATTCTGCAAGGTCTTGTCCAGCCCGATATACTTTTCTGCCCCGTTATAATGCTCCCCGAAAGCCCGGCTGCTGAGATAAACCGGAGCCTTGCTGTTCAGCTCAAGAAACCGTTTCAGCCCGCCTCCGTGGTCATAATGACCGTGTGAGATAACGGCAAATTCCACAAGGCTGAGGTCTATCCCCAAAGCCTGCGCATTTTCAGCAAAAAGCCCGGTCTGTCCCATATCAAAAAGCATTTTCCTTCCGTTCGCTTCGATATAAAGGCTCAGCCCATGCTCGGCAGGAAGTCCGTATCTGCTTGTGTTTTCTGTAAGTACCGTAAGTTTCATTTTTTATTCCTCGCAATTATTTTTTGGCGGTGGCGCAAAATATGCTCAGCCCGGGTTTTCGATCATCACCAAGCTTTTCAAAGCACACTATATCAGACGGCGGCAGGTATGCTGTCACACACCCGCCGCCTGATAAAATAAGCCCTGATTTTTTATACCTTGTTTTCCTCAGCCTGCTCCTGCGCTGTTACCTCGATGCCGAGATCAACAAGCTGCTGTCTGTCAACATCTGAGGGAGCGTTTGTCATAGGCTCGCTGGCGTTCTGTACCTTCGGGAAGGCTACTACATCACGGAGAGTCGAAGCCTTTACCATCTGCATTACCAGTCTGTCAAGACCGATGCCCATTCCACCGTGAGGCGGAGCGCCGTATTTGAAAGCGTCCATCAGGAAGCCGAATTTCACATACGCTTCCTCGTCGCTCATTCCCAGCATCTCAAACATCTTCTTCTGAAGCTCCGGATTCGTGATACGGATAGATCCGCTGGAAAGCTCGATGCCGTTGAGTACCATATCATATGCCTTTGCATATACCTCGCCCTTGTTTCCGTCCAGCTTGTCAAGACAATCGTCTGTAGGAGAGGTAAAGGGATGGTGCATTGCGATCCATTCGCCGCTTTCCTTGTCAAATTCAAAGAAGGGGAATTTTACTACCCAGAGGAAATTGAAGCCGTCTCCGATGATATCAAGCTTCTTTGCCACCTCACAGCGAAGCGCGCCCAATGTGGGAAGAACTGTGCTGTCGTCTGTATCTGCAACGATGAATACAACATCGCCCTTTTCTGCGCCGGCTGTTTTAAGGATAGCCTGCATCTCATCCTCTGACATGAATTTTGCAAAGCTTGAAGCTATGCCGTCATCGTTCATGCGGATCCATGCAAGACCCTTTGCGCCGATGCCTCTGACAAATTCTGTGAGCTTGTCAATTTCCTTTCTTGTATAGGTCTTTACTGCGCCCTTTGCAGTGATGCCTCTGACTGAGCCGCCGCCCTCGACTGCGCTTTTGAATACCCCGAAGCCGCAGTCTTTCACATCCTCTGTAAGATCATAGATCTCCATTCCGAAGCGTGTATCCGGCTTATCAGAACCGAAGCGCTCCATTACCTCATTATATGTATATCTCGGGAATGGCGTGGGAATATCAATATCAAGAACTTCTTTGAATACTCTTTTGATATAACCCTCGCCGATCTCAAGGATATCCTCCATATCAACAAAGGACATTTCCAGGTCTATCTGTGTGAATTCAGGCTGTCTGTCGGCGCGGAGATCCTCGTCACGGAAGCAGCGGGCGATCTGCATATATCTGTCAAAGCCTGCTACCATGCACAGCTGCTTATACATCTGGGGCGACTGGGGAAGCGCATAGAATGAGCCTTTATGTATTCTTGACGGTACAAGGAAATCCCTTGCGCCCTCCGGTGTGGACTTTATGAGCATGGGAGTTTCAAGCTCGATAAAGCCGTTTTCATCAAAATAATCCCTTGTGACCTTCGCTACCTTATGACGAAGGAAAAGATTGTTCTGCAGCTGGGGTCTTCTCAGGTCAAGATAGCGGTATTTCAGCCTTGTAAGCTCCGCTGTCTTGCAGTCGTCAACGATCTCAAAGGGAGGCGTTTCTGATTCGCCAAGTATGCGAAGCTCCTCTACCTCAATCTCGATATCGCCTGTGGGGATATCCTTATTCTTGCTGCTGCGCTCTCTTACCTTTCCCACTGCCGCAAGAACAAACTCGCTGCGTACAGAAAAGGCTTTTTCAAAAACCGCCCTGTCTGTATTATCATCAAAGGCAAGCTGAACGATGCCTGTTCTGTCTCTGAGGTCAATGAAAATAAGCTGACCCAGATCACGCTGACGCTGTGTCCATCCGCAGACCGTTACGGTCTCACCGATATTATCTGCGCGAAGCTCGCCGCAATAGCAGCTTCGTTTAAGTCCTGTCAAAAACTCTGCCATTTCTTCATTACTCCTTTTATTTTTTCTTTTCAGCTTTACAGCTTATCAGCACTCTCCCGGGATCATTCCTCAATGCTGAGTCCAAGCTTTTCCATGAATGTATCATTTGCTCCGTTTACATAGATAGAGAAGAACCTGTCGTAGAAATCCTCATTCAGCGGAACTTCCTTTTCTGTGCCTGAAAGCATATTTTTCAGCTTAGCCTTGCCGCTTTCAATTTCGTCATCGCCGAGAACCATGCTGAATTTAGCTTTTATCTTATTTGCATATTTCATCTGGGGCATAAGCTTTCTTCCGATGACATCACATTCTGCGATAAGAGAAGCGTTCCTGATGCCTTCGGTAAGCTCAAAGGCTTTCAGCTTGCCCTTTTCGCTGATGCCTGCGATATAGATATCACACGCAGGGGGAAGCTCGATCTGTACATTCTGCTTTTCAAGAAGTATCAGCAGACGCTCGATACCCAGACCGAAGCCCAGCGCAGGTGTAGGCTGACCGCCAAGCTCCTCGATAAGACCGTCATAGCGTCCGCCGCCGCAGACCGTCCCCACCTCCGGGGCAACAAATTCAAAAACGGTCTTTGTATAATAATCAAGACCTCTTACAATAGTGGGGTTGACCTTATATTCAATGCCCACAGCGTCAAGACAGCTTTTCACGCCCTCAAAATGGCTGCTGCAATCCTCGCATATATAATCAAGGACAACAGGAGCGCCCGCAGCGATCTCTGAGCATTTCTTTTCCTTGCAGTCAAGTATACGCATGGGGTTTCTTTCGAGCCTTGAATGGCAGGTCTCGCAAAGCTCCTCCCTGTGAGCGCCGAAATATTCCTTGAGCGCATCATAATATTTAGGTCTGCATTTGGGGCAGCCGATGGAATTGATCTCAAGGCTGATATTTTTCACGTCAAGTCTGTCAAAGATGGAATTTGCCGCGCATATCACCTCAGCGTCAGCGAAGGGTGAAGCTGCGCCGTAGGTCTCCATACCGAACTGGTGGAATTCTCTCTGTCTGCCGAAATTCTTTTTCTCATAGCGGTAGCAGCCTGTTATATAGTAGGTCTTTATAGGATAGCCCGCAGCAAAAAGCTTATGCTCAAGCATTGCTCTTGCAGCGCCTGCCGTACCCT
>ONNU01000245.1 GCA_900319255.1 uncultured Eubacteriales bacterium | reverse complement strand
GTACCGTTGTCAAGATCTCTCTGGATATAAATATCCAGGAAGGTCGAAACTCTGCCCACAGACATTGCTGCGCCGTTCTGGGTCTTGATCGCTGCAAGATATCCGAAATACAGCCACTGTACAGCTTCTCTTGCATTTGCTGCGGGAGCGGAAATATCATAGCCGTAAAGCTTAGCCATTTCCTTGATGCCGCCCAGCGCTCTGATCTGCTTTGCGATCTCCTCACGGAGCCTGATAACATCGTCTGTCATTGTGCCGTCGCCGCAGTTTGCAAAATCCTTTTTCTTTTGCTCGATCAGGAAATCAATTCCGTAAAGCGCGATTCTGCGGTAATCACCCACGATCCTTCCTCTGCCGTAGGTATCAGGAAGTCCTGTGATTATCTTATTATGACGTACAGACTTCATTTCAGGTGTATATGCGTCAAATACGCCCTGGTTATGAGTTGTAACGTACTCTGTAAATATCTTATGAAGCTCAGGGTCAGGCTCGTAGCCGTTTGAGGTACAAGCCTGCTCTGCCATTTTGATGCCGCCGAAGGGCATGAACGCTCTTTTCAGGGGAAGATCCGTCTGGAGTCCTACTACCTTTTCAAGCTTGGGATCATCGGGGAATATATATCCTGCGTCATATGCGGTCAGACTTGAGATCACCTTTGTCTCCATATCAAGGATACCGCCCCTTGATCTTTCGACCTTCTGGAGTCTCTGTATCATATCCCAGAGTTTATTTGTTGCCTCTGTGGGTCCTTCAAGAAATGACTCATCTCCGTCATAGGGACGATAATTCTTCTGAATAAAATCCCTGACATTGATCTCCTCTTTCCAGATCCTTCCTTCAAAGCCTTTCCATGCTTCTATATTTCTCATTTCCATATAGAAATTCCTCCTGATCCAATAATACGATAAGCTTGTTTTTTATCTCTGATTTTAATATAGAACTCTTTTTGTTTTTTGTCAACCTTTTGGATACTGTTTATTAAATTATCGTATAATTTGAATAATGGAAAGATAACCATTTAAAACTTTATGTGCATTTTGATATTGATAGTTTTTTAACAATAACAATATATTGTGGTTGAAGCATCAGTGCGGCAATACAATTAGTGGTTTGCAAAAAAGCGCCGGTATCACTCCGACGCTTTTTCCCGCATTATTTATTTCTCTGCTCTCTTTTTATCCCTGCAAGCTGTTTATATCTGATATTCTGCACGATATTGCCTATGGGTCTTGTAAACACACCCGCAGCAACACCTATTATCCAGACAAATTTCCATGTGATAAGAAAACCAAAAAGACAAATCAGAACTATCACAATAAGCCAGTATACGATCTGGAAAACGATATTGGTTTTACTAAGCTCCTTCAGAATATCCATACCGCCCTCTTTATGCGGAGCGTTCAGGATAAAGTCAGCCGCGCCTGCCGTACCCG
Source organism: uncultured Eubacteriales bacterium (assembly GCA_900319255.1). Lineage (GTDB taxonomy): Bacteria > Bacillota > Clostridia > Oscillospirales > Acutalibacteraceae > UBA1213. The sequence goes on along the minus strand of ONNU01000245.1, from coordinate 1,791 downwards.
GAGCCGAGCGGAAATCATCACAGCATTTCTGCGCCGCCTCTGCATAGCCCTTGCCGGAAAGTATCGTTTCCACAGCCTTCTTTATTCCCTCAGCCGAATCGTCCTTCAGCATTTCGCCTGCGCCGATCTCAGCCGCTCTTCTTGCAACAGCATATTGTTCGCTTGTCTGGGGATAAAGCACCATAGGAGAAGCCATATATAGGCTTTCTGACACACTGTTCATTCCGCAGTGTGTAATAAACACATCAGTCCTCGAAAGCACATCCAGCTGATTTACATAGGGATACACATTGACATTATCCGGCAATGTCCCCAGCAATGAAATATCCATCGCATTTCCGCAGGATATTATTACATCAACATCCATATCCTTCAAAGCGTCAATGCATTTATTATAGAAATCCGGGCGCTCATTTATTACCGTACCCATTGAGATATACACAAGGGGACGCTCCTTCTTTTTATCAGGCATCGCCTTTGAAAAAACCGACGGTCCCACAAAAGCATAATGATCCGTGAAGCTTTCAGAGCAGGGCTGGAAGCTTTCAGTTGTATATACGATGGAATCCGTTTCGTTATCGCTGGTGACAAGCTGCATTGCACTTTTGACCTTATAGCCGTAGGGCTTGAGGGTCTTCAGCTCCTTTGATATCTTTGACAAGCCGAAAATCATATCCGAAAGCTCAGCCGGGCTCATCTTCATATACTTCGATGACATCTGATTGAATGCAAACGTACTTGTTGAAACCACCATCGGGATATCATATTTCCATGCGTTGAGCTTGCCCCAGAAGCAGGCTGAATCCGTATAGATAACATCGGGTCTGAAATTCTGAAATTCCTTTTCTATAAAATCAGTCATCTTTACAGTGATGCGTATATCCTGTATCGTCATTTCAGTTGTGGAAATATTCTTGAGCCTTTCCTTTTCCTCTTCTGTGATCTCCGGAAGAAAAGCGTCGCAGGAAACAAATTCTGCTCCGGTGGGAAGTATCTTCTTTTCAAATTCATTGAATGAATAGAATCTGACCTCATTGCCTCTTTTTACAAGCTCTGCCGCTACAGGGAGCATAGGATTTGTATGACCATGAGCCGGAATACAGAAAAATGCTATTCTTTTCATTAGTTTATCTCCTCTTTTCCATGGGGATCAGCCACTGTCCGTATTTCTGCGTTAATGCATCCGGAACAGCTGTTCCCTGCCCGGCGGAATGAATGCCGCCTGTTAACCTCTGACCTCTGCCGTCAGAAACTGGCGGATCATTTCTTATCCTTACCGCCTTCTGATTTTTCATCGTTATCGAATGCTATATTGAATATCTGATCAAAAGCTCCCTTCGGCGGGATCGCTATGCCATGCTCTTCATCTCCGAAAAGCAGTATCGTATCCCCTGGCTTGATATCAAACAGATCTCTTGCCTGCTTAGGTATCACAATCTGCCCCTTCTCTCCAACAGTCGCCGTCCACATATATTTACCCTTTGGCTTTGCCATTTTTCTCACCTCTGTAATACAAGTATGATTTGTATAACTAATCATACCATACAGTCAGCATTTTGTCAATATGCGGCAGAAATTTTTGATCTTATTGACTGATCAAAGCAGAAACACTGATGAAGCATGGCTCAGGGAATTAAAGTGGAAAAACAAATTCGGGAGTTATTCTTTATTCCCTGGCTTCTATTGAACGCTGACTTCTTTCAGGGCAGCGGCTTTGCCGCTGCGACAAAAGAGGAGAACCACAAGAGGGTGGCTGGCGCCCCCCTCTTAAGGTTCTCCCCTTTTGAAATC
>ONNU01000370.1 GCA_900319255.1 uncultured Eubacteriales bacterium | reverse complement strand
TACAGCCTGTTGTTTTTCGCAATTCAGTTAACAGATTCACTTCTTGTTTACAGAGGATGTGCCCTTTTCCCGCAGATAGGTTGACTCCAGATCGGCAAGGTGAAGCTTTACGGCAATGGGGTATTTCTCATATGCAAGGCTTATTGCAAAGCTGCCGCCTCTTGCCGCTTCGTCAAAGCCTCCCATGTGCCAGCGGATAGCAACTGCTTCGGCTGTTTTCAGACGCATAAAGCGCTCAATAAGAAATACGGATTTTTCTCCGTGTCCATAGGGAAACGCATCCTCTACTGTATAAAAGGGCTTCTTTTCCCACTGACCGGTTTCCTCGTTTTTGACATTGCGGCTGGATATCTTATAGAACTGCGTCTTGCACAGATCGTGAAGAAGCGCGCATATTGCAAAGCTCTCCGCGCTGTCCTTTTCAGGATCGAAATGCTTTTCCATCATTGTTTTATACACGCTGATGCTGTGCATGACAAGCCCCTGCTCACAAGCGCCATGGAACTTTGTGCTTGCGGGTGTTGTGAAAAAATCGGTTTTGAGCAGCCATTCAAGAAGCTTCTGGCTGCCCTCGCGCTTTATATTTTCGTTATATATCTCGATGAATTCCTCTTTATAATCCATTGCTTACCTCGCTTTTTCCGGTGATGAGCTTATTTCAGATCGTCGTTATAATGAGCGCGCTCTCCGCCGATGAATTTCGGGCGTGTTCTTGCGGCTGTGATATGAGCCTGCCCGATCATATTATTATTAAGATTCAGCGGAACGGCTACCTCTTTCAGATGCATTCCTATAAGAACGCCGCCTATATCTATTCCTGCATCAGCCCTGATATGCTCAAGGGCTACAGGTTCGTTGATGGAATTATAGGTAACAGTCGCAAAGGAGCCGCCTGCTTTTGGCTGGGGTACTACATTGACAGGCTCTCTTCCCTGCTTTTCAGCTACGGCGCGGCTTGTTATTATCGCTCTGTTAAGATGCTCACAGCACTGGGCCGCAAGATATATCCCGCGCTTCTGAAGCTCCGGGTAAATACCGTCAAAAAGCGCCCTTGCAATATCCGGGCTTGATGCTTTTCCATAGCCCTCTCCGCAAAGCGTGCTTGAAGAGCATCCCACAACAAGAACGCTGCCTTCTTTCAGCGCTGACTGCTCAAGTACCTCAAGCACAAGTTCCTTTGCCTTTTCTTTTATTTCCTCATACATACTGAACATCTCCGTTTATCGAAAAATAAATCAATCAGGCACCTCAAATCCGAGATGCCTGACATAATATTATTATTCAGCGTCAGCTGCTTCTTCTGTCTGCTCAGCTTCAGCGACCGGCTCGGTCTCTTCAGCTTCTGCGTCGTTTTCGTTTGCTGCCTTGATAGAAAGGCTGATGCGCTTCTTATCAAAGTCGATAGCTGTGATCTTTACAGTTACCTTCTGACCAACTGAAAGAACATCCTCGGGCTTCTCAACTCTCTGATCAGAGATCTGTGAAACGTGGATAAGACCGTCAATACCGTCGATGATCCTTGCGAATGCGCCGAACTGTGTAAGACCAACGATCTCAACCTCACATACTGTGCCCACAGGATACTGGTTCTTGAGGATCTCCCAGGGATTGTCCTCAGCCTTCTTGAAGCCGAGAGAGATCTTGCCCTTCTCCTGATCCAGAGCCTTGATGTAAACCTCGATGCTGTCGCCTACATTAACGACCTCTGACGGATGCTTGATTCTCTTCCATGAAAGCTCGGAAATGTGTACCATACCGTCGATACCGCCGATATCAACAAATGCGCCGTAGGATGTAAGGGACTTTACTGTGCCCTGATATACCTTGCCGACCTCAGCGTCAGCCCAGAAAGCCTCTTCCTTAGCCTTGCGCTCATCGTCAAGGATGCTGCGGATAGAACCAACGGCTCTGCGTCTGTTGTTTCTGCCGGTTGTCTCGATGATGCGGAAATCAACTTCCTTCTTGAGAAGACCCTCGAGAGCCTCGCCTCTTGTAGCTGTAGCCTGAGAAGCAGGGATAAATACCTTGATGCCGTTTGTAAGAGCAAGCACGCCGCCCTTGATTACATCGGTAACTACGCCGTGTACAGCAGTCTTATTCTCATATGCCTCTGCGATATCGTCCCAGCCCTTCTGAGCGTCAACGAGTCTCTTTGAAAGAAGGATCGTGCCTTCCTGATCGTTTGTCTTCATGATGATAAGATCAAGCTCATCACCCATGCTGACAAGATCCTCTGTCTTTGCAGCAGGATCACTTGAAAGCTCACTGAGCGGAACGATGCCAGTCTGCTTCCTGCCGACATCAACACGTACCTCAGTAGGTGTTATACCAACAACTATGCCGCGTACCCTTCCGTTTGTATTATAATTTTTGAATGACTCCTCAAGAAGCTCTTCAAAGTTTTCAGTTTTGCTTTCTTCTACATTTTTGATTTCTTCTGACATGGTAACAAGTACCTCCTTTATAATGCTTGCCGGAGTCGATGCACCGGCTGTAACGCCTATCCTTTTGGCTTTTCTTACCGCTTCAAGCGGCAGTTCACTTACTGTCTCAAGTAAATAAGTATTCTCGCAGCAACCCTTACATATACGATACAGCTTATTTGTATTGGAGCTTTGTCGTCCTCCTATCACAAGCATGACATCAGATTCCCTTGCAAGCTTTTCAGCCTCAGATTGCCTATCAGATGTGGCACTACATATTGTATCAAATATTTTACCATTTGTACAGACTTTTTGCAACATTTTTAATGAATTTTTC
>ONNU01000247.1 GCA_900319255.1 uncultured Eubacteriales bacterium | reverse complement strand
CATGACACCGGCGGCACGCCGGCGCTGCGGTTCTTCTTGAATTTGTCCTGACGTTATTGTATAATATAATGGAAGATATATTTAATTTGAAAGGGGAAACAAATCAAATGAAGCTTAATAAGAATTTTGTGATACACAAGACAGATGAGGAAACTGTGCTTGTGCCTGTGGGGAATGCTGACTTCTCCGGCGTTGTTACAGGAAACCAGACCTTCGGCGAGATACTTGAGCTGATCTCGGAGGAGACTACATTGCAGGAGGTCGTTGCAAAATTGTCCGATAAATATACCGCAGAGGCTGATGTTATACAGAAGGATGTTGAAAGAACCATCAGCAGTCTGAAGGAGATCGGCGCTGTTGATGAATAATAATATTGTAAACGGTGGTGAGAGATCATGACGCATGAGGAATACCGCAAGGCTATTGATATTGTAATATATCTTGCAGGCTGCGCTGTAAACGGCAGCGTGCCTGATAAAAAAAGAATAGACGGAACCGACCTGGAAATACTTTATAAAGCAGCAGATTCTCATCTTCTGACCGCTGTTGTCGCTTATTCTCTGAAAAAAGCCGGCATCACGGATCATGCTTTTGAGCAGGCTAAGGCTAAATCCATACGCAAGGTCACTACCATGGACACCTATAAAAAAATGCTTTTCAAGCGGCTGGATCAGGAAAATATCTGGTATATGCCTCTCAAGGGTACGATCATCAAGGATCTTTATCCCGGCATCGGTATCCGGCAGATGGCGGATTTCGATATTCTTTTTGACAGGAATCATGCTGAAAGGCTGAGAGATATCATGCTTGAGCTTGGCTTTACCTGCGAGCATTTCGATCAGTCAAACCATGACGTTTATTACAGGCAGCCTGTCACAAACTTTGAAATGCACCGGCTTCTCTTTGATGATATCAGCGATATGTATGATTATTACCTCGATGTCAAAAGCCGGCTTATCAAGGACGAGGGCGATAACTGCGGGTATCATTTCAGCAGCAGCGATCTGTATATCTATCTTACCGCTCACGAATACAAGCATTACAGCGTCAGCGGTACAGGTCTGCGCTCGGTGCTTGATACCTATGTCATCTGGCAGAAGCTCGGAGATCAGTTTGACCAGAGCTATATCCGCACCGAATGTGAAAAGCTGGGCATCAGCGAATTTGAGCAGAAAAACAAAAGCCTTGCCCTGCATCTTTTCGGAGACGGCAGGCTTACCGAGGATGACAAGCTCATGCTTGAATATATCATTGACTCCGGCACTTACGGTACTATCAGCAACAGTCTCAAGGCAAATGTCGGCAAATTCGGAACCGGCAGATCGGCAAAAATGAAATTTCTTTTCAGAAAGATCTTCCTCCCGATGAGATATGTCAAAATGCTACATCCTACGGTTTACCGGCACAAGATCCTCCTTCCTTTCCTGCCGGCTTACAGGGTCATCAGGGCTGTTACAGTCAAAAGAAAGGAAACTGCGGGAAAGCTGAAAATTATCAAGAGGCTGGACTGAATTGCATAATAAAATCAAAACGGCGGCGGGTGCTTTTTGCATCCGCCGCTTTATTATTGGCTTTTTAATTTTCTTGTTTAGTGTGAAAATGGGATGGGTTGTGAGGTTGAGGAGGATTTTGGGTTTTGGGTTTTGGAATGGGTGAGGTTGCTGGCTTTCCGTCCGTCATTTTCTCGCTGCGCTTTGAAAATGACTGGGTTTTAACGATAAGGGATTTCACTATTCTTTACTATTCACTATTCTATATTCTCTATTCTCTATTCACTACTTCCGCCTCCTCGAGGGAGGGAGTATTAGTATTACTACGGTAAAATCTATGCTTTTGTCTGTCTGGGGGAATGGGTAGTGATTAGAGTTTTCGCGGGGGGAAGTTTCTTCGGTCTTGTCCGGCAGCGAGCTTCGCCGCTGCCTGGTTTTTCTTTGACCGCCTGGCGGCGGTTTTGGGGGTGTTTCGCACGCTGCGGCGTGCGACCAGGGGGCGCCGCCCCCTGGTCCCCTGCAGCCTTTGTAAAGGCTGGCGAAACTTTTACCCCTGCCCTATTAAAACACCAGTCCGCACAAAAACGCCGCAGCCGATGCCGCAAGCGCTACAACTATCAGCGGCAGATCAAAATATGCCAGTGCAAGCGCCACAGCCGTACCAGCAAGGGCAGTCGTTGTATTTCCCGTGCTATAAAAGATCGCCGGAAATGTCATAGCGCTCAGCACCGCATAAGGAACATAATACAGAAAGCTCTGCAAAAACTGCGAGCGTATTTTTTTTCGGAATACCGCAAAGGGGATCACTCTTATGAGATAGGTCACTCCTGCCATTACGGCTATATAGATCCATATGCTCATTCCGCTTCCTCCTCCTTTTCCTCTTCCTCCGGCTTTTTCGGGAAGAAGATCGCCGCAAGAAGCGCTGAGACAAGAGCGCAGAGTATCACTGCAAAGCCGCCTGAAATGGTCGGTATGAAATATTTACATACACAGCTGAGCGCCGCTGCCATCAGCACCACCACAAGCACGCTTTTTTCCTTTCTTGAGGGAGGAATTATTATTGCTATGAACATTCCGTAAAGAACGATGCCAAGAGCGGCGGTTATCTGCGGGGGAAGTATCTCTCCCGCTTCCGCTCCCAGAAACGTTCCCAGCACCCATCCGGCTGTTGATACAGATATGACACCGTACATATAGCCTGCGCTTACCTCGCCTTTTTTGGCTATGCATACGGCGAATATCTCATCAGTTATTCCGTATGCTGCGATAAGTCTTTTCGGCAGGGTAAAGTTTTTATCGGTTTTCTGCGAAAGTGATATCGCCATCAGAGCATAGCGTATATTGATAATGAACTGCACCACCGCCATTTCTATTAGCGTTCCTCCTGCGGCGATTATGCTGACGCCCTGCGCCTGTCCTGCCGAAGTCAGATTTGTCAGGGAGATCATGAAGGCTTCAAAAACGCTGATGCCTGCGCCGGCTGCCATTATACCGAAGCCGAAGGATACTGAAAGGTACCCCAGTCCGATCGCAATGCCGTCCCCCATTCCCTTTACAAATTGATTCTTCATTATTCCTTTACACTCCATTACATTTCCTGTATTATTCCGGATCCTTTCTCACTATTGCCACAGCGTGGCTTCCAAGCTCTTTATAATGCTTCATAAAATCCTTGGTCTTATATATAGTGCGCTCATCCGTTTCCATCATGGGATCAGCTACAAAAACCTCGCTTTTATCCGCAGACATCCCGATCAGCACATAGCAATGCTCATTGCATTTCCAGTTGATCTCCTTGCCGTCCTTTGTTTTCCAGCTGTCTGTTATCGCGCTGTCCCACATGAACATGGTAGACCACACAAGAAGCGGCTGTCCCTTTTCAAGATAATCAAAAAGCTCCTGGGGATTCTTTGCCTTTATTCTTATTGCCTCGTAATCTGCGCCTACGCTTTTGAAATACTTATTCGCAGCCTTGATGATACAGCCGCTGAAGCATCCGTATGCGTTTTCGCTGTTAGGGTCTCCGGCAAAATCCACCTCCGGGTCGGCTCCGATCATTTCTCCGTTTTTGAACGTAAAATTCACCTTATCTATATACTTATCGGCTATTTCATTTTTCGTCACATCAAAGCCGTAGTAATTTATGCAGGCGGTCAGAGCTGTTGCCTCGCATCCTGTGGGAAGTGCAGGCTCGGTGTACTGATAAATGCTTTTCAGTGGAAGCGTTCTTCGTGAGGTAAAGGTAAGCTCGGTCTTTGCTGTTTTGTCATTCTGATCCTTTGCGGTGACGATTATATCATAGCAGCCTCGTTCTGTAGTCAGATCAATAGAAGACCTTTCATCCTCCGTATCCGTAATAAGCTCCGAAATTTCCTTTTTATTCTTTGTCAGCTTATAGCTGTATCTATAGGGGGGTGTTCCCCCCTTGAAACGGGGATATACCGTCAGCTTGTCATCGCCGATACAGACATTTGATGCACTGAGCCATGAGCCGTCGTCAGCCATGCTCTCCCCTGTTTCCCTGAAAACGGTGATGCGGAAATATCTTTGCAGCGAAAGCTCGCTTTTACCCTCCGGTACAAAAACTATGTAAAAATAGCATGGTTCAGACGGAACCTTGAAAAGCACGTTATTTCTGACATTGCATTTTTCATCACGCCATTTGCCGCTGCCCTCCTTCGTCCGGACGGTATAGCTCACCTGCTTTTCCGAAGTGACAGACAGCCGGATATAGCTGTCCGGGGCGCAGCGTCCCTCCACAGCCTGATTGCCTGATGAAGAAAGGCTGACAGCCGGCTTTATCGGCGGATCAGCCTCGTCGATATCCGAATAGAAGCTTTGCTGCTTTACAACAGTGATCTCCTCATTCCCCCAGCAGCCGGTCAGCGAAAGCATCATTACAGCCGCAAGCATAAAAAGAATGATTCTTCTGATGTTCATAGGCTCACTTCCTGTAGCTGCGCTTTTTATCCTTTGCGCGCTGCTGCTGGGACTGGGTCTCATTCTTTGCCCTGAGCTTTTTCTGATATGCGGCGATGCTCCTCATTTCCTCAGGCTTCAGCTCTCTCCATTTGCCGGGCTGCAGCATTCCCAGTTTCAGCGGACCTATTGCGATACGCTTGAGCCTTGCTGTTTCAAGTCCCACAGCCTCGCACATTTTCCTGATCTGACGGTTTCTGCCCTCTTCAAGAACGATCTCCAGCACAGTTCGATCCTGTTCTGATTTTATCACATGAACAGCTGCCGGCATGGACATCCTGCCCTCGATAACAACGCCTGTAGTAAGCCTTGTGAGCTGATCCTCGGTTATTCTCGGGCGCACAGTCACACGATAGGTCTTTGCAAAATGCGTCGAGGGATGGCTTATCAGATTTGCGAAATTACCGTCATTGGTCATGAGAAGCATTCCCTCCGATTCCCTGTCAAGTCTGCCCACAGGGAAAAGTCTTGCGGGAATATCATCCACCAGCTCGGCTACGCATTTTCTTCCGCCCTCGTCGTTCATTGTGGTGATAAAGCCTCTGGGCTTATGGAGCATTATATAATATTTTTTTGCGTCACGTCTGAGGGTGATCTCTCTTCCGGCGACCTCGATCTTATCCTTGAAGGGATCAGCCTTGTCCCCCAGCGAAGCTTTTCTGCCGTTGACATAGACAGCGCCTCTTTCAATAAGCTCCTCCGCCTTTCTGCGGGAGGAGATACCTGCATCTGCAATTATTTTCTGCAGCCTGATCTTATTATCCTTTTCCATTTTATCATTCCTTTTTTACTGCGGAACAAGCGCGCAGGATGCGGCTGTTTTTCCGTTTATAAGATATTCTATCCTTCCGTATTTTCTCCCCCTGACCGCAGGGGAATATATAAACGCAGGCGCATATATCACCTGCTCCGGTTTTTCAGTTTCGTTTCTGCTATTCTTTTCGGCGACCGCAAAAAGCTCTCTTTCAGGAACAAGCACTATCTGCTTTTCATTTTCTTTCCCTCCTGCAAGAGGAATTGATATTTTTGTTTCCCTGCCGCAGAGCCTTATCTTTTCAAGGCGTGAAAAGCAGCTGTCATACAAACTGCAATGGTCGTCCCAGTCATTGCCGTCGCAAAGGGTCACTATTATCAGCCTGATCCCCTCACGTTCAGCGCATGATGTCAGGGTTCTGCCTGCCTTTTTTGTAAAGCCGGTCTTGATGCCGATACAGCCGCTGCAAATTGAAAGCAGCTTATTATGATTGCAAAGCTGCTGAGTTTTTCCTTCGGGGGAGATAAACTCCGCGGTGATATTCCTTTTGCCTACAATGGAGCGGAACGTCTCGTTTTCCATAGCGTATGCGCAAAGCAAAGCCATATCATAAGCCGTTGAATAATGCTCTCCCATATCAAGTCCTGACGGGGTGGTGAAATGGGTATTATTCATACCCAGCTGCTTTGCCCTGCGGTTCATAAGGGCTGCGAATTTCTCATTGCTGCCCGCCACAGCTGAAGCCGCAGCATTTGCCGCATCATTCCCGGAAACCGCCATCATGCCCTTTACAAGCTCCCGCAGGCTTATTATCTCTCCTGCCTTCAGATACATACTGGAGCCTTCCGCATACATTTCAGGAGTTATCCGCACCGCCTTATTATCCGCCGCCGCATATTCAAGGCATATCAGCGCCGTCATTATTTTGGTGATGCTTGCGATAGGTCTTTTTTCGTGGATATTATGGCCGTAAAGGATGCGGGAATTATCTGCGCACCATACTATCGCAGCCCTTGCGCTGTCCTGTATGCCGTCGGGGAGGATATCCTCCGCCACACATTGTTCCTGCGCTTCGGAGGTAATGCTGAATTGTGAAAGCGTCTGCTCTGACAGGTCATCGCCGTCCGTTTCACCGCAGCCGCACATCAGCGCAAGCAGCGCCGCTGCCAAAGCTGCGCAGAACAAGCGGCTCCCGGCAATTCTGAAAGCCCTGATATTATACAAAAAGCCCGCCCCTTTACATATTTATAGACACAGACGGCTATAGCTGCCGTTTTCAATAAATTATATGCGGGGGCAGGATCATTATGCTCAATGCTCAGACCGTAGGATCAGAAAGACCTTCCTCAGCAGCCGGGAGAGAGTCCTTGCTTTCGCCCTTACTGTTATCCTTTGATTTATCCTTTTTGAAAAGTCCGGAGATCTTATCAATCAGCTCAGGAACCATTGCAATAGCTTTTTCATTTGTGCCGTTTGAGATATTGAGAAGCTTTACCTCTCCGTGGCTGATGGCGATAAAAGCTACCGGATTAATTGTAACTCCGGCTCCGCCGCCGCCGCCGAAAAGTCTGTTTTCCGGCTGAACCTTATTCCCGAATTCCGAACCGCCGGACGCAAAGCCGTATGCGATCTTGGAAACAGGAATGATCGTTGTTCCGTCCGGAGTCACGATGGGATCGCCGACTATCGTATTGATATCGACCATCTGTTTTATCTTTTCAAGAGTTGTGTCCATAAGACCCTGAATAGGATGTTCATTCATAGCTTACACCTTCTGTTATTAATTTGTTTATTTTTCCGGTCATTAGCTTTGATGCCGACCGGTTTTATTTTATTATAAATCCTTGAAAGCGACATTTTTGCCGGGGGGGTGGAAAAATTCCAGATCGGCTGTTTTACTTTCATGCGCTGAGCCATACTTCATTAGCATTTCTGCTTTGGTGGGTCAAAAGGTGGAAACCACAAGGGGGTTCCCCCTTGAGTTTTCCCCCTTTTGCAATCCCCTTTCCTTAACCCCCGTGGGAAGCCTGACTTTAATGACTAAGAGTTGGGATTGTCAGGAGCTTTACAAATCTTTCTGATGCAGATAGCAAAAATCCGGATTACCTCATCACACCGATCCTCCGCGCGTTGGACAGAAAGCAGAAAT
>ONNU01000251.1 GCA_900319255.1 uncultured Eubacteriales bacterium | reverse complement strand
GATTTCAAAAGGGGAGAACCTTAAGAGGGGGGCGCAGCCCACCTCTTGTGGTTCTCCTCTTTTGTCCGCAGCGGCTTTGCCGCTGCCTTGGAAGAAGCCAGCAATCAATAGAAGCCAGAGCATAAAGAATAACTCCCGATTCCGCTGTTCCACTTTATTACTCTGAGCCAAGCTTCTTTACAATTCCTAATTCCTCACTCCTAATTCCTGATTCAAACAATTCCTAACCCCTCATTCCTAATTCCTGATTCAAAACAATTCCACTTTCCACTTTCCAAATTCCAAATTTTACTAACTACAATCTGCAAACTAACCACTAATCACTAACCACTGATTTCAAATAATCCCGTACTTCCTGTTCTGTAGCGAAGCTCATTGCTTTTTCGGCAATTTCGTCTGCTTTCTGCTTTGTCCAGCCGGAAATGCTTTTTCTCACTCTTAATACACTGGGAGCAGAAACGCTGAATTCCGTAAGTCCGAAGGATATCAGCAGCGGAATCATCAGCGGGTCAGCTGCGGCTTCTCCGCACATTCCAACAGGAATGCCCCGATCCCCTGCCGCTGTGATAATGGAGCGGATCATACGCAGCACTGAGGGCTGCAATGCTGAATAGAGGTATGAAACATCGCTGTTTCCTCTGTCAGCAGCCATTGTATAGCCGGTAAGGTCATTTGTACCGATGCTGAAAAAGTCACATTCCTTTGCAAGCAGATCGGCGATAATGCCGGCTGCTGCTGTTTCGGTCATAATGCCCACTCTGATATTCCTGTCAAAGTCTATGCCCTCTGCTTCAAGCTCGCCTTTTAGCTGTTCAACCAGAGCCTTACCCTCTCTGACCTCTTCAACGCAGGTGATAAGCGGGAACATTATGCTGACATTACCGAAAGCGCTTGCTCTGAGTATCGCGCGGAGCTGTGTTCTGAAAAGCTCCTGATTTTTCAGGCAATACCTTATTGCGCGGAAGCCCATAAACGGATTATCTTCCTTTTCAAGTCCGAGATAGGGTATCTCCTTATCGCCGCCGATATCAAGAGTTCTGATGATAAGCGGTCTGTCCCCCAGTATCATCGCAGCCTTTTTATATTCCCTGAACTGTTCCTCCTCTGTGGGGGTGGAGGTCTTGTCCATAAAGAGGAATTCCGTTCTGAAAAGCCCTACCCCTTCGCCGTCAGCTTCAAGGGCTTTGGCAGCATCCTCCGGCTTTCCGATATTACAAACAAGCTCATATTCTGTTCCGTCGGCAGAAACAGTAGTCCTGCCTCTGTATTTTTCAAGCTCTTTTCTTTCCCTTATGAATTTTTCACGCTTTTCCATGCTGGCTTTCAGCTGCATTTCATCAGGGGAAAGGATAACCTCACCCGTTTTGCCGTCAATAACAGCCTGCCCGCCGTTTTTAGCTTCTGCCATTATGCCCGGAACGCTCATTACTGCCGGGATCTCAAGCACTCTTGCAAGGATAGCGCTATGTGATGTGGTTCCGCCGGCTTCGGTAAGGATACCGGCGATATTTTCCTTATTCATTTCCGCAGTCATAGACGGAGTAAGCTCTCTTACGCATATGATCGTCCCCGAAGGAACATCCGACAGCCTTACTTCATTTATCCCCAGCAGGATACTCAGCACGCCTGCCTTTACATCTCTTACGTCAGCCGCTCTCTGCTTTGTGACCTCATCCTCAGCGGCAGAAAAGATCTGTATAAACATATCGCACATACTTTCAAACGAAGCCTCAGCGCACTGTCCGCCTTCAATAAGCTTATCCACCTCACCCAGCAGGAAGGGATCCTGCACGATACTGATATGACCCAGCATTATTTTGGCTTCATTTTCTCCTGCGCTTTTTCTGAGAGCCTCAGCCTGCGCCTCCGTATTCATGCAGAAAGCGTCCACCGCATCATGGAAGCGTTTTATCTCCGCATCCTTATCAGTGACCTGCTGCGGGGTATATTCAAGGGAATGTTCCTCTATACGCAGGATCCTGCCGATGCCTATACCTGCCGAAACACCTATACCTTTCATCATTCCTGTCACCTCCTGTTATTCAGGCTGATGTCATTATTTCCTACTCGCCGAAGCCGTCCTCGATCATCTTTGCGCCTTCTGCGAGAGCCTCATTCTCCTGATCGCCGTCGCATACAAGCTCGATCTCACTGCCGCATTTCATGCAGGCTGCGATAAGATTCAGCGTACTCTTTGCGTTATAGTTATTGCCGTTGAAAATGATTGTTACCTTACAGGGATATTTACCCATTGCGCCTGCAAATACTGAAGCGGGTCTCATATGAAAGCCCTGTGCGTTCGGAACTGTTAATACTTTTGATACCATAGTGATTCTCCTTTACTTATTTTATTTGGATTTTTTTATAGCTTGAAAAAAGCCTTTTCTATCTGGTGAACTATTTTTGGGGTATGCTTGGAAGGGGATGGGTAGTGCTGATGGGGTTCGTCAGGGAAGTTCCTTCGGTCTTGTCCGGCAGCGAGCTGACGCCGCTGCCTGCTTTTTCTTTGACCGCCTGCGGCGGTGTTTTGGGGTGTTTCACGCACTGCGGTGCACGACCAGGGGCTGCCCTGTCCCATGAACCCCGCAGCCTTTGAAAAGGCTGGGGAAACTTTTATGCTTTTATGCCTTTATGCTTTCTTTGCCTTTTTCGGACGCTTCAGCAGTGACAGCATCAATGCTCCTACCACCGAACCTATAAACAGCGCCAGAATATAAAGCAGCGGATTTCCTATCGTTGCGATTACGAATATTCCTCCGTGCGGAGCCATCAGCGTACAGCCGAACATCCATGACAATGCGCCTGCTGTTGCAGCTCCCAGCGCGCAGGAAGGAATTACCTTCAGCGGATAGGATGCAGCGTAAGGTATAGCGCCCTCTGTGATAAAGGACAGACCCATGATAAAGTTGACAACGCCGTTCTTGCGCTCGTCGGGTGTCCAGAATCTGCGGAATACTGTGGTTGAGATAGCGATAGCGATAGGCGGAACCATACCGCCGATCATAACCGATGCCATGACCTGATATGCAACTGTCGGGTCTGCCAGGGTCGCGGCATTTGTCAGCATACCCGTGCCGAAAACATATGCCGCCTTATTGAACGGTCCGCCCATATCTATGGACATCATTCCTCCCAGTATGCAGCCCAGCAGTATGCCCAGATTATTATCGCTGAGCCATTTAAGACCGTTATTCAGACCTGTGTTTATTATAGCCATAACAGGATTTACTGCGCACATCATAACAGCTGTTATACCCAGACCTGCAAGCGGGAAGATCAGCACCGGTTTTATGCCTTCAATTGCCCGGGGCAGATGGTCGCACAGTCTTTCAAAAAGCTTCATCAGGAAGCCTGCAAGGAAGCCTGCTAAAAGTGCGCCCAGGAAACCGGAGGGGATAGTATTTTTTGCGCCGGGGTCTATAAAGGTAGCGCCCTTTGATGCCAGCAGACCGCCTACGATACCTACGAGCAGACCGGGTCTGTCAGCGATGGACATTGCAATAAAGCCGGCAAGCAGCGGGAGCATGAAATCGAAAGCATATCTGCCGATGGTCTTGAACCATGCAGCCACAGGAGTGACCGAGCCGAAATCCTTATTGCCCGCAGCCTCAACGCCGCAAGCCGTATCAATAAGGAATGCCACAGCAATGAATATACCGCCTGCCACAACGAAGGGCAGCATATGGGAAACGCCGTTCATCAGGTGCTTATACAGCTTTCTGCCGAAGCTTTCGTTTCCGCCGGAGGATTCAGCCTGCACCTTCTTACCGGAACGGAATACAGCCGCCTCCTTATTGATGATCTTATTAATCAGCTCCTCAGGCTTATGGATACCGTCAGCCACCTTTGTGGAATAAACCGGCTTACCGTCAAACCTTGCGGTCTCAACGCTTTTATCGGCAGCGATGATGATTCCGTCACATTCCTCTATTTCCTTTGCTGTGAGGACATTCTTAGCGCCCCCCGAGCCGTTGGTCTCGACCTTTATGCTGATGCCCATTTTTTCAGCAGCCTTATTCAGCGCTTCGGCTGCCATATAGGTATGAGCGATACCTGTGGGGCAGGCTGTAACAGCGAGCACCCTGATCCTGCCGTCCTTTTCTTCTTTTTCCTCTTTTTTCTCAGTTTCTTTCTTTTCCTTTTTCTCTTCTTCCATTTCCTTAGCCACTGAGACCGGAACAGCCTTTTCCTCTTTTTCATAATCCTCCGGGAATTTTTCCTTTTCCTTTTCGTCGATTATTCTGAGGAAATCATCTGCATCCTTAGCCTTTTTAAGATTTTCGGTGAAATCCATATCCATGAGCATCTGCATCATTCTTGCAAGAACCTCCAGATGCACATCTCCGTCCGTGGTTGCAGCTATCATGAATATCAGCTTGCAGGGATCTCCGTCCGGCGAATCATAATCCACCCCGTCTGCTACGGTGATAGCTGTCAGAGCGGGCTTTTTCACAGCCTCGCATTTTGCATGAGGTATGGCTATTTCCATTCCGATAGCGGTGGTACCCATACCTTCTCTTTTGAGTATGCCATTTTTGTACGCTTTCTTATCATTGAGATTCCCGCATTTGTAATGCAGCTCCACAAGCTTGTCGATAGCTCCAGCCTTATCCTTGACATCTGCGCCGATCACAATGCCCTGTTTTTTCAGCAAATCAGTGATCCTCATTTTTCTTACCCCCTTATGAATATTTTTTCTGCCCGTTTCCGTCTATCCGAGCATTTCAAGTACCTCATAGATCTTTTTTCTGTCTGCAAGACCCGGTGAAAATGCCGTTGCATTTCCGCAGGCTGCGCCGAGCTTAAGTGCATATCCGTAGTCCCCCGTCTGCTCATAGCCTGCGATAAAGCCTGCCACCATTGAATCTCCGCTGCCTACCGTATTGAGCACCTTTTCCCTGACCGTGCCTGAATGATAGGCCTTTCCGTCCTCAGCGAAAAGCACAGCTCCCTCGCCGCCGAGAGAAACAATGACATTTCTTGCCCCCTGACGCATAAGCTCTTCAGCGCAGCGGGCAATTTCCTCTTCGCTGTCAGCCGATGTGCCGAATATTTCCGAAAGCTCCTGACGGTTCGGCTTGATAAGGAACGGTTTGTGAACAAGACAATTCACAAGCAGCTTTTTTGTCGCATCAACGACTATCCTCACCTGTCTGCCGCTGATGATCCTGAGTATCCTTTCATAGGTATCGTCAGCCACAGTTTTCGGTATGCTGCCCGCAAGCACCACAGTATCCCCGTCCTGCACCTGTCCGATCCTGCTCAGAAGCTGATCCATTTCATCATCAGAAATATGCGGTCCCTGACAATTTATCTCGCTTTCCCTGTCTGCCTTCACCTTGATATTTATTCGTGAGATACCCTCCCTGAGCCTGATAAAGTCGGAGCATATCCCCATTTCCTCCAGACCCCTTTCGATAGCCTCACCGGTAAATCCGGCGGTAAAGCCCAGAGCCGTACTTTTTATATCAAGCTGAGCAAGTATGCAGGAAACATTGATACCCTTACCGCCGATATAATATTCCTCGCTGTTTGTACGGTTGGTAATGCCGCTGACAAATTTATCAAGATGAACGACATAGTCAATGGAAGGATTCAGCGTCAGTGTATAGATCATGATGTCACCTCCCTTATTATTGTTTTATCATTAAAGCCGCTGTAGGGCAGCCTGTCGGTTATGATACAGCATTTTCTCAGCTCTGCGAAGGTCACAGGGTAGACCTTTCTGAATTTACTGTGATCCGCAAGAACGAACACGGCAAAGCTTTTTTCAATTGCTTTTTCCTTCATCATAGCCTCTTCGCTATCGGGAGTTGTAAAGCCTGCTGTGATATCAATGCCGTTAGCACCCATGAAAGCCTTGGTGAAATTCATTTTCAGCAGGTTGCGTATACCCTCAGCCCCCACCACCGAAGCAGTGACCGGCTTGATCCTGCCGCCTATCATATATGCGCGGAAGCCCTTTGACAGCAGCTTCTGGGCGTGTATGATACCGTTTGTAACGAAGGTAGCCTTTGTAGGACCGATATGATCTATAAGCCTTGCGGTGGTTGTGCCGGAATCCACATATACAAAATCGTCATTATTGATAAGCCCTGCGGCATATTCGCCGATCAGCTCCTTTTCCGCAGCCATATGCTCATTCCTTACATTGACCTCATCCTCAAGAGCGCCCTCTGTACGGTTTATTGCAGTAGCTCCGCCGTAGACCTTTCTCAGCCGTCCCTCACGGTCAAGCACCGTCAGATCCCGTCTGATACTGGATTCGGAAGTCCCCACCAGAGCCGCAAGCTCCGTCACCGTAACCGCATCCTTTTCCTCCAGTATTTCCAGAATGACCTTATATCTCTCCTGTGTCAGCATATTTCCTTCCTCCCTTCCTCCCGCCGGCGCCGGCGTGCCGCCGGTGTCATGATCGCGGGGGTAGTTTTTTCAATGCTATAATTCTGTGCCCGCGAGCGCAGGTTTATTCTATGCAGAATTGTTATTGCCGGTATGCTTTGTTTTGATATGCCGCCGATGGACAGCGAAAATGAGTTCAGTCAGAACAATCTTACCAAATTCTGACCATCTTTGAGCATTTGCAAACTCTCTTATATAGATTATAGCACATAATTTTTCAAAGTCAAGCAAATTATTTCAAATTCTTTCAGATTTAATCAAATTTTCACATTTATTCCCTGCCATTTTCCGTCAATCATTCATAGTCAGTCAAATAATAAAGAATAACTCCTGATTTTGCTGTTCTGCTTTATTGCCCTGAGTCAAACTTCATAATTATTGCTGCTTTGGTGAGCCAAAAGGTGGAAACCACAAGGGGTGTCCCCTTTGAGTTTGCCCCCTTTTGCAATCCCCTTTCCTTAACCCCCGTGGCAAGCCGGACTTTAATGACTAAGAGTTGGTATTGTCGGGAGCTTTACAAATCTTTCTGATGCAGATAGTAAATCGGATGACTGAGAAGGTAAAATCCCGAATCAACTTACAAAACCGATTTTCCGCGCGTTGGACAGAAAG
>ONNU01000249.1 GCA_900319255.1 uncultured Eubacteriales bacterium | reverse complement strand
CCCCTTTCCTTAACCCCCGTGGCAAGCCGGACTTTAATGACTAAGAGTTGGTATTGTCAGGAGCTTTACAAATCTTTCTGATGCAGAAAGCAAAAGTCCGGATCACCTCACCACACCGGACTTCCGCGCGTTGGACAGAAAGCAGAAATCCGATAAAACCTACCCACGTGGAGCGAACCGGGGGGAGATAAGGAAAAGGGGATTTCAAAAGGGGAGAACCTTAAGAGGGGGGGCGCAGCCACCCTCTTGTGGCTCTCCTCTTTTGTCGCAGCGGCAAAGCCGCTGCCCTGTAAGAAGTCAGCGATCATCAGAAGCCAGGGGGGATAAAGAATAAACCCCGAATTTGCTGTTCTGCTTTAATGCCCTGAATCATGCCTCATTAATACGCATGAATACGGTGTTTTTAATTTTTTTTTGCTTTTGAGCTTCATGGGTTCAGGTTCTTGCTTTACTGAAATGAATATTACTATGCTTTTTTGTCAATCCTCTGAATAACAACGGAGGTGTTTTTATGAATGGTAAGGAGATAGTGAAAAGGGTCTGCCCGGGGCTTGTGATGAAGGCTGTGTGCTGCGGGCTGGCGCTTAGTATGATCTTCACGCTGACGGGCTTTTTCGGGGGCTGCCGGGATATTGAAAGCAGGCTTCTCAGATTTCATATTATCGCAAATTCCGATAGCAGGGAGGATCAGCAGCTGAAAATGCTTGTGCGGGACGGCGTAACGGAATATACGGATCAGCTTTTCAGACAGTGCGCCTCAAAGGAACAGGCTGAAAGAATTACCGCTGATAATCTTGATAATATCAATTCAAAGGCGCAGCAGATAGTTTATAGCAGGGGATATGATTATAAAACAGAAGCCTGCCTGACGAAAATGCATTTTGATACAAGAGTGTATGATGACTTCACTCTGCCGGCTGGCGAATATGATGCGCTGAGAATTACCATCGGCAGGGGAGAGGGACATAACTGGTGGTGTGTGCTGTATCCGGGGATATGTGTTTCTTCGGCGGAAAAAAATATCGGCTCCGCCCTGAGTGATGGCGAAACCGATATGGTCACTAACAGTGATAGATATGTTATCAGATTCAGACTTGTGGAATGGTTTGAGGATATCAGAAGCTCTCTGGGGCTGTGATAAGCTCAGCCTAAAAGACTTCCGATCAGACCGCCGGGAACTACCTTCTGTGGACCTGCGCGGTCAGGATGAACAATAAATACCTCGTCATATTTCCTGCTCAGGTTATCCTCGCAGGAGGAAGCCTTGTCCCTGTCGTCAAAGATGCCGAAGACCGCCGAACCGCTGCCTGTCATAAGAGCACCGAGAGCGCCGCTGCGGAGCATCATCTCCTTGATTTCGGATATCTCGTCAATACCGGCTACCTCTTCAAATCTGTTGTAAAGAGCTGCAGCAGTCTGCGCAAGTCTTTCGGAGCAGATGGCGCCGGTCATATTTTCCATACTTTTGGTAAAATCGTATCCGAGACTGTCGGATCTGTTGTATGCTTCGGCTGTTGAAATGCGGAAGTCGGGCATTACGATGACGATATGACAGTCAGGCATATCCGGAAGAGGGCTGAGAATGCTTCCGATGCCGGTCGCGGACATGGTTCCGCCGTAAACGCAGAACGGTACGTCTGCGCCGATCCTTTCGCCAAGCCCGGCAAGCTCCTCGTTTGTCATGCCGGTTTCGTAAAGCTCATTCAGAGCGTAAAGCACTCCGGCAGCATCTGTACTGCCTCCTGCCATTCCTGCGCCCGAGGGGATGCGCTTTTTTATTCTTATGCTGACAGCAGCCTTCGGAAGTCCTGTGTGTTCAAAAAAGACTTCGGCTGCCTTGTAGGCGGTATTTGAGCTGTCACAGGGGATATTCTCCTTGTTGCAGCTCAGCTCGATGCCGTGTCCTTCCTTATCGACAGTTACGGTTATATCGTCATAAAGCGTCACCGACTGCATTACTGTGCTTATCAGGTGATAGCCGTCATTTCTTTTGCCGTTTATTTCCAGAAACAGATTCAGCTTGGCGGGCGACTGCACCGTCATCTTCATTTTATATCCTACCTTTCTATTTTATCTGATTGCAAGATCATCTGTGTACGTCGTGACTGAGAAGCTCATGGCTTTGTTTCATCAAGGAATTTTTCAATGCGTACCAGGGCTTCTTTAATATGATTGAGGGAATATGAATATGATACCCTCGCAAAGCCTTCGCCGCAGTCTCCGAAGGCTGTTCCCGGGACGATGGCAACGTGCTGGGAATAGATAAGCTCCTCGCAGAACTGTTCGCTTGATTTGCCGGAGATCTGTATGCTGGGGAAGCAGTAGAATGCGCCCTCCGGTTCAAAACAGGTAAGCCCCATTCTGCAGAAGGAATCAACGATGAGCCTTCTTCTCATATCATATTCCTCTCTCATGCGCTCGATATCAGCATCGCCGTGCCTGAGAGCTTCGATAGCGGCATACTGCGCTGTTGTGGGAGCGCTCATTATTGCATACTGATGAAGCTTTGTCATCTGGGTTATCACCGGCTCAGGTCCGAGAGCGTAGCCCAGACGCCATCCGGTCATTGCATACGCTTTTGAAAAGCCGCTGACCACGATGGTGCGTTCTCTCATGTTCTTTATATCTGCAAAGCTGACATGACGCTCGCTGCCATATGTAAGCTCGCCGTAAATTTCATCGGAAAGCACAAGCAGATCATGCTTTTCGATGACCTTTGCTATTTCCTCCAGATGCTCTCTTCTCATGACTGCGCCTGTGGGGTTGTTGGGGAAGGGGAGGATAAGGAGCTTTGTTCTCGGGGTGATAGCGTCCTCCAGCTCCTTTGCCGTAAGCCTGAATTCATTTTCAGCCTTTGTCTGGATAATGACCGGCTTTCCGTCTGCCATTATCGTCATGGGTTCATAGCATACAAATGAGGGCTGGGGGATAAGCACCTCATCGCCTTCCTGTACAATAGCTCTTATGCAAAGGTCGATAGCTTCTGAGCCGCCGACTGATACAAGAATTTCCTCATCCGGATCATATTCCACATTGAAGCGTCTTGCATAATATTTCGAGATCTGGCTTCTCAGCTCAGCAAAGCCTCTGTTTGGTGAATACCAGGTGCGGCCTCTTCTCAGGGATTCGATGCCCTCCTGACGAACGTGCCAGGGTGTTGTAAAATCAGGCTCGCCTATGCTCAGGGATATTACATGATCCATTTCGTTTGCTATATCAAAGAAACGTCTTATCCCGGAGGGCTTGAGCGACTGGATCTTGTTATTGAGTAATCGGGAATAATCCATCACAGTATCATACTCCTTTGTTCTTCCTCTTCACTTTCATTTCCGAAAATTGCTCCGTCCTGCTTGTAGGTATTGAGGACAAAGCTTGTAGCGGTGCCAATGACATTATCAAGGGTGGAAAGACGCTTTGAAACGAATTCAGCGATCTCCTGTATCGAGCCGCCCTTTACCAGAGCGATAAGATCATAGCGTGAGGAAGCTGCAAGATAGACATCCTCAACATTATCATATGACATAACGATATCAGCGATATCATCAAAACCGGTTTCAGGCTTGGGGGTAACTTTAAGCTCAATAATAGCGCGTACCTGCGCATCGGCGACCTTATTCCAGTTTATGATAGCTTTGGTTCCCTTGATGATACCCGCCGCCTTATAATCTTCTATTTCCTTTTTCACCTGATCTTCGCTTTTGCCAAGCATGACAGAAAGCTCCGCAGGTGTAAATTCTGCATTCTGACTTAATAATTCCAACAATTTGATCATGACTGTCTCTCCTGTTCTCACGAGCCGCCCCTTTTCAGGCAGCCTCGTTTATTCAGCTTCGGTTTTCTCCGTAGTTATACCATAAGCTTACTCTAAATTATATACTATCCCTCCCCATCCTGTCAACCGCCCCGGCGGCGCCGGCGTGCCGCCGGTGTCAAAATCGCGTCAAAATCGCGGGGGCAGGTCTGACAATGCTTTACTTTCGCTCTCGCGTGTTATAGTTGGTAGTAAAAGGGAAAAATGAAATTATTCTCAGTATCTTCTCCTGGGTTTGTTCTATGTGGGTAGGTTTTTTCGGATTTCTGCTTTCTGTCCAACGCGCGGAAAATCGGTGTGGTGAGGTGATCCGGACTTTTGCTATCTGCATCAGAAAGTTTTTTGTTAAGCTCCGGACAATACCAGCTCTTAGTCATTAAAGTCTGGCTTGCCAAGGGGGTTAAGGAAAGGGTATTGCAAAAGGGGGAAAACTCAAGGGGGACACCCCTTGTGGTTTCCACCTTTTGACTGACCAAAGCAGAAATACTGATGAAGTATCACTCAGACCATTAATGCGGAACTGCGGATTCAGGTATAAATAATTATCTGATATCCAACCTGACACCGTTTTGGCATTACCGCAGTGAAACCACACTCCCTGATTCAATAAAGAATGCTTTCGGAATAACATACGAAATATCATTATTAAATTTGTATAGAATTTCAGGGCTTTTTCAGGGCTTAATGTGGAATAATGCTTGAATAAGTCCGGGGTTTGTGTTATAATACAAAACAGTGTTTTTTATAATATTCGTTTGAACAGGAGAGAAAAATATGAAAACTACTAAAAAAATTCTGGCAATTGCTGCTGTGCTTGCACTCAGCGTAAGTGTTCTTGCCGGCTGTGGAAAAAAGGACAGCTCATCAGGTGAAAGCAAGGCTGATACTGCTTCAACAGCTGCTGATACCGGCGATTCCGCAAAGATCCAGACAGCTGACGATCTCAAGGGCAAAAAGATCGGCGTTCAGCTGGGTACAACAGGCGATATCTATGCCGGTGATGTAGAGGACGCTAAGGTTGAAAGATACAATAAGGGCGCAGACGCTATCATGGCTCTTACTCAGGGCAAGGTCGACTGCGTTATCATTGATGAACAGCCCGCTAAGGTGTTTGTTTCACAGAATGACGGCATCGAGATCCTTCCTGAGGAATTTGCAAACGAGGATTACGCTGCTGTTATAAAAAAGGATAATCAGGATCTTCTTGATAAGGTGAACAAGGCGCTAAAGGAGCTTAAAGAGGACGGTACTATCGGTAAGATCATCAGCAGCTATATTCCCGCTGACGGCGATGAGGCAGGCTCTTATCATTATACCCAGACCGTAACAGAGGGCGATACCCTTAAAATGGCTACCAACGCTGAGTTCCCGCCCTATGAGTATAAGGAAGCAAGCGATATCATCGGTATAGATGTTGAGATCGGCAAGGCTGTTGCTGATAAGCTGGGCATGGTGCTCAAGGTAGAGGATATGGCTTTCGACTCCATCATCAGCGCAGTTAATTCAGGTAAGGCTGATATCGGTCTTGCAGGCTTTACAGTAACTGAGGACAGAAAAAAGCAGATCAATTTCACTGAAAGCTATACTAACTCCAAGCAGGTAATGATCGTCAGAAAATGATCCCGCATAAGTGCGCAAAGGCAAAGCTTATAATTTTATTCGCCGTCCGCTTCTGGCAGGCGGCGATAATTCTTATGGGACAGGAGGAAGTAAAATGAAAAGGAAAATGAAAAGAATGAACAGGCTTATCGCAGTCATTCTTGCAGCAGGCGCGCTGTTTTGTCTGTTTTCCTTCGGCGTGAGCGCTCAGGCTGAGGACAGCGCAGCTGATACGGTTTTGCAGGCGTCGGCGTCAGAGTCACAGTCTCAGGATCAGGAGCCGTCTGCTACGGCAGATGAGACTTCTGTAAAAGAGGAGGCGAGCGCAGAGGAAACATCGGTTTCCGCAACAGGCGAAAGCTCCGGGTCTTCATCTGAGGCATCCGCAGCGGAAAGCCCGGCTGCATCATCGGCTGCTGAAAGCTCAAAGCAGACATCAGAAAAAGCGGAGTCATCCGTTGCGGATGATTTTTTCTCTCAGGGTGACGCAGGTCTGCTCCAGCCGGAAATTCTCCAGAGATTATACGACAATTTCATCAAGGATGAAAGATGGACATTTCTTGCATGGGGCTTGCTCAATACAATAATAATCACATTATTTGCAATGGCGATAGGAACGGTGCTGGGCTTCCTGCTGGCTATCATAAGGGTAGCCCATGACAAGAACGGTTCTCTTCCGGTGCTGAATTTCATAGCAAAGCTGTATATCACCATTATCAGAGGCACGCCTGTAATGATCCAGCTGCTGATAATTTACTTTGTAATATTTGCATCGGTGGATATAGATAAGCTGATCGTAGCGATAATCGCATTCGGCATCAATTCTGCGGCATATGTTTCAGAGGTAGTGCGTTCCGGTATCATGTCCATAGACGACGGTCAGTTTGAAGCCGGCAAAAGTCTCGGGCTGAGCTTTTCAACTACCATGATAAATATAATTCTTCCCCAGGCATTCAAGAATATCCTTCCTGCTCTGGGCAATGAATTTATCTCGCTGCTCAAGGAAACCTCCATTTCCGGTTATATCGGACTTATGGATCTCACAAAGGGCGGAGATATTATCCGAAGCCTGACATATGAAGCATTCATTCCGCTTATTGCAGTTGCTTTGATCTATCTGTTGATTGTTGTTCTGCTTTCGGCAGGCGTATCCAAGTTAGAGAGGAGATTGAAGAAAAATGAGCGATAAAGCTAAAAAAACCGGAGATGTTCTTATCAGGGTCGAGAACCTGAGCAAGTCCTTCGGGGATAATCTTGTGCTTGACGACATTTCCATCGACATCTGCAAGGGCGAGGTTATTTCCGTAATAGGCCCTTCCGGCTGCGGAAAGTCTACATTTATACGCTCTCTCAATCTTCTTGAAGAGCCCACCGGAGGAAAGATCATTTTCGAGGGCGAGGATATCACCGAAAGAGGTGTTGATATCCGCAGAGTCAGAGAAAAGATCGGTATGGTTTTCCAGCAGTTCAATCTTTTCGGCAATATGACGGTCAAGAAAAATATTATGCTTGCCCCGGTCAAGCTCAAGCTGATGACCAAGCCGGAGGCGGAAAAGAAGGCGATGGAGCTTCTGGAGATGGTAGGGCTTGCGGAGAAAGCCGACAATTATCCGTCACAGCTTTCCGGCGGACAGAAGCAGAGAGTTGCCATCGCCCGTTCTCTTGCGATGAATCCCGATGTAATGCTTTTTGACGAGCCCACATCTGCCCTTGACCCGGAGATGGTAAACGAAGTTCTGAATATCATGAACAGGCTTGCCGAGCAGGGTATGACGATGGTAGTTGTAACTCACGAAATGGGATTTGCAAAGGGAGTATCAACAAGAGCGATATTCATAGACGAAGGAAAGATCCGTGAGGACGGACCCCCCGAGGATGTCTTTACCAACCCCAAAAACGAACGGCTCAGAGATTTCCTGAAAAGCGTACTATAAATGATAATCGGCGGCAGGCACAAAGCCAGCCGCCGAATTTATTTTACTGAAAATTGAAAACTGAAAAATTAATAATGAAAAAGATATTATCTTTCGTACATTCCCGATCAATAATTCAATTAAATTCCACTTTCCACTTTCCAAATTCCAAATTCAATTAATCACTATTTCTGGAAAAAACGCATCCGCAGAAGTTCTGGCGGTAGAGGTGGTATTCGGCGGATAATTCTATGGAGCGCTTGTAGCCTCCTCTTTTTTTGAAATCGGAAAAAAGATAGGGAACGCCGTATTGTCCGCTGACTTCTTTGCCGATAGTGTTTAGCACAGCGCTGTCCTTCTGGGGGGAGATGGACAGGGTGGTGGTGAAATAATCGCTGCCCTGCTCCTTTGCGGCAATGGCAGCCTCTTCAAGCCGCAGACGGTAGCATTTCAGACATCTTGCCCCCCGTTCAGGCTCGTTTTCCAGACCCTTTGCCATTTCATAGAAACGCTTCGGCTCATATTTTCCCTCCAGAAATGACACCCGGGGACACATTTCGCTGATAAGCCTTTTTATTTCGCCGACACGGTGCAGATATTCGCTTTCCGGGGAAATATTCGGATTGTAAAAGAATACGGTGATATCGAAATATTTTTCCAGATATTCAAGAACATAGCTGCTGCAGGGCGCGCAGCAGGCGTGAAGAAGAAGCCCCGGACGCTTGTCCAGGGCTGTTATTTTTTCAAGCTCCTTGTCAAGTATGAGCTGATAATTGACCTTTGGCATCTGCTTCATGGTTTACTCCTTTGCGGCAGGCTTTCACTGCTCTTTCAGATATTTAAGGATATCTCCGGGAACATCTGCGATATGAGAAGCTCCCGCTGCTTCAAGCTCCTCCACAGAACGGAAGCCCCAGCTTACACCCACGCTTTCAATACCGGCATTGGCAGCAGTCTTCATATCAACATTGCTGTCGCCGATATACAGACATTCCTCCGCTGTCACCGAAAGCTCCCTCATCACAGCATTGACTGAGGCAGGATCGGGCTTTGTGGGGAATTCGTCCCGCTTTCCCATTACATATGCAAAATCTGAGCCGGGGAACAGCTCTGAAATTATGGCTTTGGTAAAGAAATCGGGCTTGTTTGAAAGCACGCAGTACCCCACGCCCCTTTCATCAAGGGCTTTCAGCAGCTCTGCTGTTCCTTCGTATGGACGGGTATTGTCCTTGTAATGCCCGCCGTAGTAATGATCGTAATCGGCAAGCACTGCTCTTTTCAGCTCGCTGTCGCTGCCTTCGGGTATCATCATAGCCCGGTCTGCAAGGACTGACCTGCCGTTTCCTACCATAAAGCGGTATTTTTCTCTTTCGTGTGTGGGCAGACCGTTTTTCGCCAGAGCGTAATTCACCGCGTCCGCTAAGTCATACAGCGAATTGACCAATGTTCCGTCAAGATCAAAGATAACTAATTTTGTTTTCATTTTTTGTCAGCTCCTTCATGGCGGTCTTTGTCATTTTCAGGCTTTTTGCGGCGGCTGTCGCCGGTCGAGCCGGTCGGGCCGGTTTTTCGGACTGCTGCGGTTTTCGGGCTTCTTTCGGAGGAAGGCTTTCTGCCCTCGCCCTGACGTGTGCTGCCTGAATTGTTTGAATTGCCGGAGCTGCCGGAGCTGCTGTGCCTTTCTGCGGGATCCGGATTGGTATCGGCTTTGCTGTTGTTTTTAGAATTACGCTTCGGGGGAAGCTTTCTTGTGCGCTTTACCTTTGCGAATTTTGCGCTTTGAGCAGGACTTTCCCCCTCAGGCAGACCCTCCGGAGACGGCTCGCCGCTGTCCTCAAGAGCAGGCTTCATAGGCTTTTGTCTGCGGAGAACGAAGATAAAGCCCGCAGTCACAAGTATCATAATAAATCCTATTGCGCAGAAAATGATAATATCGGTAATATTCGGCGCAGAGACAGTAAATCTGATATGACCCTTGCTGTCCCCCAGACCGATGGTATATTTTCCTTCCTCATCAGGCTCGATACTGGTATCCGCTTCATCAGTTTCATGGCGGATGGTCATTTCCTCAGCCAGCTCGTTATCAGCGGGGACGATGGTATAATTTACCGGCGTATCGGAATTTTTTCCCACGAGTAAAGCGGAAAAATCAACATTATCGTCAATATGCTTCTTTGTCCGCAGTGTCATAAAGGGAACGCTTGTGGACATGGTGATAAGATTATTGTCGCCGAAAATATCTGTAAGCTTGGAATTAAGCTCGGCGGCGGTTCCGCTGAGGGTTATTGTGCAGACAGCGTTGCCCTGATCCACGGTCTGGCTGGGGATCATGCCGAGAGGTGTGAAATAGGAGGCGGTATAATCCGAAGCCTCATAGCCGTCCTGAGCGATATCATATACAAAGGAAATGCTTTTCTTTATATTATCCGTGCCTACAGGCGTTACATTTATATCAATGCTTTTGGGAACATACTGTTTGCCGTCATTGATCCTGACGGTGAGGGAGGGCGCTCTGTTTCTGACAGCTGCGATCTTTCCGGGGTTGTTTTCCTTGAGAACGTCCTCAGCGGTGATCCAGCGCAGATCGGAATAGATCCTGCATTCGTCAAGGGTGGAATCATTGAGCAGGGAGTAGCTGTATTCCACAGGAACATCAGAATTTCCCGGTCCTACATAATTAGAGAAATCCAGCGTTTCGGTGAAGCTGTTCTGATAAGCGAGGGCGGTATTTCCCACAGTCTTGTCAACATATGATACATCGCCGTAAACTGAGGAAAGAAGCCTGTTTGTATAGCCCTCAAGCTGCTTCATGCTGATATCTGCGAAATTGACGGTATATATGTATTTGTCGTTTTCCAGCAGCCATTCCGATGAAGCGGAGGTGTCGGTGACGGAAGAAAAATACTCCGTCAGCTTGTCGCCCAGAGAATCAAAGGTATTCTGGGTAACGGTAAAGGTGATAGTCCTGTCATATTTTGATTCATTCTGATTTGTCTTATTGACAGTCACAACGGTGATCTTTTCGATAGGCTGACCGTTGAGCTTGTTGACGGTGATAGCAGGCTCGGTGTCAACGGTGGTATTGCCGAAGGTGACCTTGGTTTCGGTCTCGGCGCTTTTGGCGTCGGTTAGGGTAATGCCCTCAGCCGCAGCTCTTTTGTCGATCCAGCCGAAAAGCTGACAGCTCTGGAAATCCTCGCTGATGCGCCAGCCCTTTGTGAGGGGGGTATTCGGATTTGAGAAAGTGACCACCGGAGGGTTTCCGAGGATATCAGAAAGCTTGGAGGTATAATCCGAATATGAAGAGAAAGCGAGGGTAAAAACATAAGCTATCCTGTCGTCGCTCCTGTCCTTTGTAAAGGTCATGGAGGAGGGGCAGTTTTTAGTAATAACGCTGTCGAGATCATCGGCGGTCTGTGAGCCGGGTTCGATGACCGAAGCGGGGTAGGAGATCTTGACAGTTCTCGAGCCTGAGAAAGAGGAGCTGACATTGAGGAAGGTAGAATATTCCACATTTTCAGGAGCCTTTTCCCCGCAGGAGCAGAAAAAGAGCATTGCAGCCACCCCTGCAGTCAGCAGAAGAACAATTTTCAGAAATCTGTTTTTCAGCATAAAAGCTATCACCTCAGAACAATATGCGCCGGAAAGGGGCATACATTAATAAATACATATTCATTTTACTATTTTTGGCGGTCAATGTAAAGTGTTTTAGCCGATGAAAAGCTGAATTATTTACATATATAATGTAAAAGCCCGGTCAGACGTATACAGTCAGGCTCTGAAACAGATCTCACCTGAGAAAAGTGGAATAAAAGCGAGGTGGTGACAAGTCACGAATACAAAGTGCGCTTTGGCGCAGAAATACCAGAAAAGCAATAATCCCACAAAAGAATTACAATGGAAAATATCTTAAATTTGTAGCATTTTATCAGGATATAAGCGGGTTTTGAGATTATTAACGGGAATAAATATTTGATAATTAATAAAAAATCATAAAATGTCATTGACAAAAATGTATAATGGTGATAAAATGGAAATTGATTTAAAGTAACATTATTGAAACACAATTTATTGCACCGCAGTGATGAATATTTACAGCGGAACGCAATAAACGGCAAATATACAATGCCGGTCAGAGATGGCAGGCAGAGTGAAGAAAGACATTATCCGGGATGGGGAGTGAGATGAATATGATCAGAAAAACCGATAAAGGGTTCAGACTGATGATCTTTTTTATGGCGGCTCTGCTGCTGCTTACAAGTGTATTCTCTGTTGCTATGCAGTCCTTCAAGACAAGTGCGGCAAATGTAATTACAATTTACTTTGATACCT
Source organism: uncultured Eubacteriales bacterium (assembly GCA_900319255.1). GTDB lineage: Bacteria > Bacillota > Clostridia > Oscillospirales > Acutalibacteraceae > UBA1213. The sequence continues at coordinate 48 of ONNU01000249.1, read as the reverse complement.
CGTATACCGGTTGGGATGGAAGTAGTCACAATTGGTCTAAAACTATGG
>ONNU01000252.1 GCA_900319255.1 uncultured Eubacteriales bacterium | reverse complement strand
CTTGAACAGGCCGTACTTATAGCGGATGCCATAGCCGTCAAGGGGAACGTCATGTGTTGCTGCGGAATCGAGGAAACAGGCAGCAAGTCTGCCAAGACCACCGTTGCCGAGAGCAGCGTCGTCGATCTCTTCAAATACATTGATATCAACGCCCTTTGCTTCAAGCAGCTTCTTTGTCTGCTCGAGTACGCCCATTGCATACAGGTTGTTGTACATCATACGTCCCATAAGGAACTCTGCTGACAGATAGTATGCGCGGCGGCCGCTTGCGTGATTTTTCTTGCTTTCAGCCCATTTTCCTGAAATTTCGCCCATCATTGCCTTACCAAGCGCTTCATGAAGCTCTGCAGGTGAAAGCTCGCTGAGCTCCTTGCAGTACTCGTTCTTCGCGGTAAGTATGAGGTTGTCGATAATGGCATTCTTCTTCATCTTTTTGTCATCCTCCAGCCTTCTGTAAATTTTTGACAAATTATAAAGTTTTCTGGCAATTTTAGGAGATGCCGCTCCTTCTTTCATTCTCCATGTCCAGTTTCCGCCCAGTGTTGAGGGGGTATTTATTCTCGCTTCTCCGCCGAGTCCGAGAATATCCTGCATCTGAACAATGGCATAATCACTGACACTTGCGTATGCAGTGCGAATGAAGCCCCAGTTATATCCTTCGGTCTTATCAAGATGGCAGTAATCAACTGCAAAGGCGATATCCTTTTCGCTTGCCTGCTGCAGCCAGCCCATAACTGTGTCGTTATCATGCGTACCTGTATAGCATACGCTGTTCTTCTCATAGTTATGAGGCAGATAATTGCTGTCCTCCTTGGAGTCAAATGCAAACTCCAGGATCTTCATACCGGGATAGCCTGAATCCTTGAGAAGCTTTGCAACACCGGGAGTCTGAAGACCGAGATCCTCAGCAATGATCGGAACATCGCCCAGACGCTGCTTCATCTTATCAAAGAATTTCATGTTGGGACCGTCTATCCACTCTCCTACAACAGCGTTTTCTGCTCCGTAGGGGATAGCGTAGAACTGATCGAAAGCTCTGAAATGGTCGATCCTTGTGACGTCGAACATTCTCTGTGCGCCTGCCACACGGTTTATCCACCAATCAAAGTTCGTTTCCTCAAGATAGAGCCAGTCATAGAGCGGGTTGCCCCAGAGCTGACCTGTCTCCGAGAAATAATCCGGGGGACATCCTGCAACGCAAACGGGCTTGCGTTCCTCATCCAGCCAGAATACATCCGGGTTTGCCCAGGTATCCGCGCTGTCCATAGCAACATAGATCGGCATATCTCCGAAGAGCTTTACGCCGTTGCCGTTTGCATAGTCCCTCAGCTGTGCCCACTGCTTATAGAACATGAACTGTGTCCATTTCCAGAACATTACATCCTCATACAGCAGACGCAGATAATAATCTATGGTATCGGGATTACGGTATTTTATAAGGTGATCGGGCCATTCGGTCCAGGGCTTATCGTCAAAGAATTTCTTTACCGCCATATAAAGGGCGTAATCGGTAAGCCAGCTGTTCTCATCTCTCATAAAATCCCAGAACTCCTGCTGATCCTTCTGTTTAAAAGCCTCATAAGCCTGTTTCAGAACATCAAATCTGATGTTATAGAGTCTTTCATAATCAACATACTGAGAATTTGAGCCCCAATCAATTTTCTTGAGTTCCTCCCTTGTAAGCAGGTTCTCATCGCAAAGCATATCCAGATCTATCATATAGGGGTTGCCCGCATATGTAGAGAAGGACTGATACGGTGAATCACCGTAGCTTGTAGGACCCACGGGAAGAAGCTGCCAGTATTTCTGACCTGCCTCCTTCAGGAAATCCACAAATTCATAAGCTGCTTTGCCGAGTGTGCCTATTCCGTAAGGAGAAGGCAATGAAGTTATCGGCATTAAAATGCCCGCACTTCTTGGCATAGATAAATCATCTCCGTTCTATTATATTATATTTTTCGACCATTTTCCATTAAATGATACGAGTTATATAAAACTTTTTACATTCGTAATATATTTTATCACGAATTTCAATTATAATCAATAGTTTTGCACAATTTTTTGTGTGGTTTTTACAGAAAATTCAAAAATGTGTATACTGCCGGAAATAAACGCGGGAAAATCCACTCTTATAGTGCAGTTTATGGTAATTCTTTCCGGGAATGATACTCTCCGTCACCCACCTGCTGTCACACACGCCCTCTTTCAAAACAACAGCATCGGTAGTTTAAGCTTTGAGTTTTTACTGGATCCGTGAAGCTGAAAAAAGAATCCGCTGTTCCACTTTAATGCCTTGAGTCGTACTTCATCAGTATTTCTGCTTTGGTTAGTCAAAAGGTGGAAACCACAAGGGGTTCCCCCCGTTTTCCCCCTTTTGGAATCCCCTTTCCTTATCCCCGTCAGAAAGCCGGACTTTTTCCGTTAAAGTAAACGACAAAAATTTTCTTGGCTATAATTCTGAAAACATGATTGTACAGTCGCTGATTGGGTAACGTCAGAACCGTAACGACTAATATAAGCTTCAATCTTTGAGCTTTGAACTTTAAACTTTGAGCTTTTCCCCGGTACAAAAACGCGGCGAAATATGATATAATCAAAGCAACAATATATACAGGAGGCGCACCTATATGAAAAAATTATCCTCAGTCATCATTTCAGCAGCTATGCTCTCTGCGATGCTGCTCAGCGGATGTTCAGGCGGAAACGGCGGCAATACCTCCGGTTCCTCAGACTCCGTCCCCGAAGGCTCAGAGCCTGTATCAGAGGCCGCATCCCAAGCTCCTTCCGATTCTTCCGCAGTCGCTTCACCGGAAAGCTCCGCAGGCACCGAAGCTTCAACGCCGGCTGAAAGCCAGGTCTCAGCCCAGGCATCATCTGATGCCGTTCCAACAGCCGAGCCGAATGTAAGACTTGCCCAGTGGTCGGATATCGAATGGGAGCCGTATTCCTGCCCTTATTTCACAATGACCATACCGAAGGGCTGGCAGGTGACCTATGACGGCAATATGGATTATATTTATTTTGAGGTAGTCGATCCCTCGCAGAAGCTATTGGGTGTAGCTGGCAGGGACAGGGCAAATATCTTCAAGGATCCCAACGCTGCCCAGACCCAGGGAGTGTCCATGTATCTGACCGAAGGTACTGTGCAGGAATATTTCGAGACCATTTACCGTGACACCACCGATTATTTCAAGGTTATGAATTCAATCGTGCCGGATGATATCGCGACATGGCAGGCTGTTCGTCCCTCAGAGACCATAAACGACTACAAGGTGCTTTATGCGCAGTTTGCCGAAAACGGTGCTGAAGGCGAAGGTCTGTATTCAGCGCTGATATATTACGGCAGGGATGTTGTACAAAGCGGTATCAACTTCGGTATGTGGGAGGCTGATATGATGTCAGCGCAATGGGCGCCCATGGGACAGCTTACGAACTGGCTGCCTGTTTTCCAGAAGATAAGAAGCTCCTTCCAGTATTCCCAGGAGTATATCCTCGCATGGCAGCAGGCTAACAGCACTTCCTCCACCCCATCCTCAGGCACAGAGGATTCAAGCTCCATCCTGCAGGCATTTGAAGAAAGAGACCGTCAGGATACCATCATGCATGAAAAGGAATCTGACATGCTCGAGGAATACGAGCGTGTATATGACAACCAGACCGGCGAGATCTACCGCGCTTACAGCGGCTTCCTCGATGATATGGGCGACCAGTCACGATATACCCAGATAACCGACAGTCAGTACGCTGACGGCTACAAGGGTTGGATAGATAAACCGGAATGATATTATGATGCAGCAGCGGCGGCGGCTTCCCGCCCCGCGCCGGCGCGCCGCCGGTGTCATAATCGCGCCGGCGCGCCGCCGGTGTCATAATCGCGTTGTAAGTTATGAACATGCAAGCTTTTTTCTCGCGATTGTAGGATTTTTCTATAGCTGCATTTTTTGTTGGTCTGCGATAGTGTTTCTGTTGCCAACTGAATTTTTACACTTCTCCCGCTCCGGGTCTATTTTATTTCCTTCAGTGCAAGCTCCAGCGCGGTGCTGACTGCAAGCTGTCTTACAAGCTCACGTTCATTGCCTGTTCCTGTGCCGAAAACAAATTCTTTAGCGCAGGTTCTTTCCGCTGTGCTTATGCCAATGCAGGTGAACCCCACAGGCTTGCCTTCAAGTGCTCCTGAGGGTCCTGCAATGCCTGTTGTTGAAACGCCGATATCAGCGCCGCTGAGCCTGCGGATACCGTCAGCCATTTCGCAGGCAGTCTGGATGCTGTACTCCGTATATTTCCGGAGGGTCTCCTGAGAAACGCCGAGAATTTCATGCTTGATGCGGTTGGAATAGGAGCAGACCCCGCATTCCAGCACCTCAGACGCTCCCGGAACGGTGGTGATCTTTTCCGACACCATCCCGCCGGTAAGACTTTCGGCAGTAGCGATCTTCATTTTCTTTTCTTTCAGCGCAGCGACAAGCTCTATGCTGAGAGCTTCTATTTCGTTTTTCATAATCCCTCCGGAGCATTTAAGTATCATTAATCATTTTTTTCACTTATCAGACATATTAATATTTTATCACGTTTTTTATAAGGATACAACATTTTTTGTGTCGAATTTTTCGTTTTTTTGTATTTATTCATCAATTTAATACTGCGGGTTATTTTTCTGCCATTCGTTCATAATTTGTTAACAACTCACATATTTAAAATGTTATAATTAATTTACAGGATCTGCAAGCGGATATTTTTTTTACAAAAAGGAGTGAGATATTATGTCAGGCGAAGATACGTTTATCGCTTCTATGATCGTCAATATTCTCCTGGGAGGAGTATGGCATCTGATCTCTTTTGTCATCTGTGTTTCTGTGGACACTTCATTCTTCGATCCCGGAAAGAAAATGTATCTCCCCCACAAATGGGAAAGAAACGGCAGAATCTACAGCGATGTCCTCAAAATAAACAAATGGAAGGATAACCTGCCCCAGCATATCGGAAAGGACGGCTTTTCAAAAGAGCATCTTGATGATGTTGTTTCCGTTGAATATATTGACAAATTCATAATGGAGACCTGCCGGGCTGAATGGAACCATACAACGAACTGTCTTTATACTCTGGTGCTTTTTGCGCTCAACGACTTTTTTACAGCAATGGTACTTACGCTGATTCTGTTACTTGTGAATCTGCCCTTTGCTCTTATTCAGAGATACAACCGTTTCCGTCTGCAAAAGCTGCGCAAGGCTATTCTGCGGAAGGAAAACAAAGCAAGGCGGCTGGATCACAAGACAGCTTGACAAATCATTTCAAGGAGTATTTTTATGGACTGGTTTTTTATCGAAAATGCCGGCAGTGTCGGTGATCTTCATCTTATCACCGGCGAGGATGCCGTACATATAACCAAATCCCTGAGAATGTCTGTGGGCGAGGTAATATCCCTGTGCGACAGCGATCAGAAGGAGCATCTCTGCATGATTGAAAAGATCGACAGCAGCGGCGTTCTTGTACGCATTACCACCGAGGAGGAATGTACCCACGAGCCGGATATACAGCTGACCCTTTACTTTGCGCTCACAAAGGGCGACAAGCCGGAAACGGTCATTCAGAAATGCATAGAGCTTGGAGTAACAAAAATAGTTCCCGTGCTTACCGACAGATGCGTTTCCCGTCCCGATGCAAAGGCGGCTGAGAAAAAGCTCGCCCGCTACCGGAAGATCGCTCTCGGTGCAGCAATGCAGTCCAGACGAGGTATCATCCCGGAGGTGCTGCCTCTTACCGACCTGAAAAAAGCTGCCTCAGAGCTTGGCAGCTATGATAAGGCTATACTTTTTTACGAGGGCGGCGGCGAGCCTCTGAGGGAGCTTATAAAGCCGGAGGATAAAAAAATAGCCGTTTTCATAGGACCAGAGGGTGGCTTTGAGGAGCGTGAGGTGGAGCTTCTGTGCAGCAGCGGAGCAAAGACCGCTACTCTCGGAAAACGCATACTGCGCGCAGAAACCGCCCCCATCGCAGCCGCAGCGGCTATCATGTTCCACACAGGAAATCTTGAATAAGGAAAGGGAATAAAAATGTTAGGAATAATCGGAGCAATGGATATCGAAGTAAATGATATAATTTCAAAAATGGAAAACCCGGAGGTGAGAGTCATAAGCTCTGTAAAATTCACCTCCGGTATTATAGACGGCACGGAATGTGTTATCGCAAAATGCGGCATCGGAAAGGTCAACGCTGCTTTATGCACCCAGACAATGATACTTGAATACAAGCCCCACCGCATTATCAACACCGGTATTGCCGGCAGCACCTGCGAAAAGACCCATATCGGAAGTGTTGTCATTGCAGACAGGGTCGTTCAGCATGATTTTGACACCACTATCTTAGGCGATGAAGCAGGAACGCTTTTCCTGCCGGAGGGAAACATTATATATATTCCCGCCGACGCCGGAACGGTGCAGGAGCTTGAAGCAGCGTGCTCTGGGCTTGAGGATGTAGACTACACCATCGGAACAGTCGCAACAGGCGATCAGTTCATCGGCACGCTTCCTGCAAGACGTGCAATAAACGACAGATTCTCAGCCGTCGCCTGCGAAATGGAAGGCGGCAGCATTGCGCAGGTATGCTATATCAATAAGATACCCTTCTGCATACTGCGTTCCATTTCAGATGACAGCTCAGGAGACGAGGGCGCTCATGTGGAATACGAGATCTTTTCACGTTCCGCAGCACAGAAGGCTGTGGAGATAATTTGCGCGTTTATAAAAGAAACAAAACAATAAGCTCAGAAAAAAGCTTTAATATTTTGTTCAGTTGACAGCATTGCCTCGAGCAGGGAAGCGGAATAAAGAATAATAAAGCCGATGAACCACAAATTCATCGGCTTTTGTCATATCAATTTTTCTTTTTCTTACTGTTCCTTGCAGCCTTTACGCCCGCAGATGCCTTTTCTTTTTTGTTTTTACCGCCCTTGAAAACTACGATCATTGTGATGACCGCAATTATCATCGGTATCGAACCGCAGGCAATAAGCAGATAAAACAGATTTCCGCCAAAGGGATCAGACGGCGTTTCCTTTTTGTTTATATCGCTTGCAGGCTCTGTTGACGCTTTGGGAAGAGCCTTGCTCAGCTCGGTGATATTGTTCTGGCTGTTTTCTTTTGATGCAAGAGCCGTCTCGGAAACGGTAACGATCGTGCCGTCATCATTAATCTGAGCGCCCTTTGCCACCTTATCCTGTATTTCCTTTATCGACAAGCCGGTGGTCATATATGCCTTGAGAAGATTATCATTTCCCACATATATCTTTTTCTGGGTCTCCTGACCGGTGTATTTGTTGCGGACGCTGATGGTGTAAATGCCCTCCGACAGATATTTGTCCCCGTCCTTTGCAACGGTATTGAAGCGTACATCCTCTGTCAGACCATCCTCGCCGTTGAGCAGGACTTCTCTTTTGATATCAATATCAAGATATCTTGACTTTGCGAGATCAAGATAGAAGCCGTTGGGTGTGATGGCATTATTGGGAAGCTCCTCCTTTGTGCTTGCGTCAAAGGGATAGACCATGCAGTTTCCGTTTCTTACAGAGAATTTGAAAAATACCCGGTAATTGAAATATTCCGCATTGGTGATGAAAAGGAAATTGGTTTTCCTTTCTACCTCATAATCAAGAGCGACCTCATAATCTCCCTCTTCAAAAATCTCGACCTTGGTATTTGAACCCTTCTTGGCCTTTGAATTAAGATAATCAGTATAGATGACCGGCTCCTGATCCTTGTTGCGGTAATCGGAATGTCTGATGATAAGAGCGCCTTTTTTGAAATTGGTCTCCTTTATGCCGAAATACTGATCGTAGCCGTTGGCATCCTCAGAGATCGTAAGCCCGTCCACTCCGTCAAGGCGGTCGATATCCTGATCCAGCTTGAACCACAGAGTAAGCGTATCTCCCACATTTTTCAGGAATACCGGATTATCGGTGTTTTCTTCCGTCACTCTCGTATGACCGGTAAGATTGAATTTTCCCAGCTCCCATCCGAAATGGGGGTCATCCTTATCAATATCATTTTTCTCGCTGAATCCGGTATCAAGTCCTGCATTGACAAGATTCTTATCAAAATAGAACCTTTGCAGATTACCGGAGCTTTCACTGGCGGACTCATTCTGTGCGGGGGATATTTCCTGCGCATTGACCGCAACCGCTGACATCGCAAGCGCCATAACAGCCGCAGTAAGTGCAGCAGCGATCCTGCTGAATTTTTTAGTTATGTTCATTTTTATACCTCCCTTATCCCTTTTGAAGATCCCGCACACTTACGTCTGCGGGGCATATTATCAGCCGGAATATCTGTCATCCGGCTCCTGAACACATAATACACATAAAAAAGAAGGTTTTCAACAATTATTTCGAGATTGTTGAAATTTGTAGCCTTCTCCGGCTACATAGTTAAAGCCTTGTAATCATTCATCCTCCGGCGCTGCCTCCGCCTTACGCCATACATTCAGACAGGGCAAAGCCGGGGACGATCAGTTATCACACGATATCAGTCAAGCTTTTCCTTGATAGCGGCAAGAAGCTCATCATATGTTTCAAAAGCGGGAAGCTCAGGGTTATCAGCCTTGATCTGATCTGTGCTTTTGAACAGGAAGCCTGCTTTGCTTGCCTTTATCATGCCAAGGTCGTTATAGCTGTCGCCGCTTGCGATAGTATTATAGCCGATGGACTGCAGAGCCTTGACGGTGGTATATTTTGAGTTTTCGATTCTCATTTTGAAGCCGGTGATCTCGCCGTTATCAGCAACCTCAAGAGAATTGCAGAAAATAGTCGGCCAGCCAAGCTTCTGCATCAGCGGCTTTGCAAACTGTGTAAAGGTATCGCTGATGATGATAACCTGAGTAAGGGAACGAAGCTCATCGAGGAATTCCTTAGCGCCGGGGATAGGCTCAATGGTTGCGATAGTATCCTGTATTTCCTTGAGACCCAGACCATGCTGTCTGAGGATATCCAGTCTCCAGTTCATAAGCTTATCATAATCAGGTTCGTCACGGGTAGTTCTTTTAAGCTCCGGAATACCGCTTGCCTTAGAAAAAGCGATCCATATTTCAGGAACCAGTACACCCTCAAGATCCAAACATACAATATCCATTTTAATTACTCCTTTATCTTGTTATTCACAGCCGCAAGGCAAAATCACACCCCGCAGCGCCGTCTGCGTCATCCGGCAAAGCCCCAGCCGCAGCTCTTTACCCCATTATATCATATTTCCTTACAATAAACAAGTCCCGCGGCGGCAGCGTCGACGCTGCACCCAAAATCGCGGGGGCAGGTCTGACAAAGCGTTACTTTCGTCCCCGCGTATTATTGTTGGGTGGTAGTTGATAGTAAAATTTGGGATTTGAAAAGTGGAATTGAAAGGAATTAGGAATGAGGAATTTTGTTTATAGTTGTTAGTGGTTAGTAAAATGGCTTGCAATCCTCTTTCCTTAACCCCCTTGGCAAGCCGTACTTTAATGACTAAGAGTTAGTATTGTCAGGAGCTTTACAAATCTTTCTGATGCAGATAAAAAAAAAAAAAAATCCGGATTACCTCACCATACCGATCATCCAAGCGTTGGACAGAAAGCAGATATTCGATAAAAACTTACCCGCGTAGAGCGAACCCGGGGGGGAGATAAGGAAAAGGGATTTCAAAAGGGGAGAACCTTAAGAGGGGGGCGCCAG